>JAPWVA010000253.1 GCA_028275245.1 Actinomycetota bacterium | reverse complement strand
CCCCCCGCCTCCACCAAGTGGAAAGGGAAGGCCTCATCAAAAGGGCCTTTTCTTTGATGGCGTCTTTCAAGAATCAGGCATGGCCTCGTAATCCCGCCACCGGTCTTGGCTTTTTCGGCATACCGATTCCCCCCGGGAATCCCGCTGGCGACTCCCCCGAGAGGCTTAACCAAATCCGGGATCCCTTCCAGCTGGAGATTCCGATCCACTGTCGCCGGGAATCCCCCGTGGGGAAGGGTCTATGGGCTCCGCCCGGACCCTGTGGGGGAGCCCGACGGGGATCCTGGGGGGATCTTCAGGGGCTTACAAGCAGCTCCAGGGCCCTTTCCAGTTGGAGGTCCCGATCACCGGCCACCGGATTGGTCACCTTGACGTCGGGATCTATGCCTTGTTCGTCGATGTTCCTCCCGGAGGGTGTGTAATAACGGGCCAGGGTAAGCCGCAGCGCGGAGCCATCCTCCAGAGGGAAGAGCTTCTGGATGGCTCCCTTCCCGTAGGTGGTCTCCCCCACCAGCTGGCACCGCCCGTTCTCCCGGAGGGCGGCGGCGAAGATCTCCGAGGCACTCGCCGTCCAACGGTTGACCAACACCACCACCGGGAACTCCCAATCCACCTTCCCGTCGGCCCGATACACCTGGGTGGTCCCGGGGGTCCTTCCCCGGGAAGACACTATGGTACCCCCCGAAAGGAACATATCGGCAGCCCGTATGGCGGGGTCCATATATCCTCCCCGGTTGGAGCGGAGGTCGAGGACCAGAAAGCGCGCCCCCCGGGACCCCAGCTCCCGCAAGGCCTCGCCCATCTTGCGGTCGGCGTCCTCCGTCCAGTCGCTCAACTTTACGTATCCCACCGAGCCCTCCAGGAGTCGCTGTTGCACCACGGGTATCTCGATGTCCCTCCTGGTGATGGTCACCCGCGTGAGCTCCCCTCCCGAGCGCCGCACTATCCCCAGGGTGACCCGAGTCCCCTCAGGGCCTCGGATGGCCATGACCACTTCCTCCAAGGTCATCCCGGAGACGTCCCTCCCGTCCACCTCGCGGATCACGTCCCCCTCCCGGATGCCCTCTTCCTCCGCCGGTGTACCCGGGAGCACTCCCGTGACCCTCACCTCGTTCTTCACCATCTCCAGAGCGATGCCCACACCGGAGAAATGACCGGAGAGCTGGGTTTGGAGCATCTCCGCCTCCTCCCGGGTCATGTAGGCAGAATAGGGGTCGTCCAGTCCGTCCACCATAGCCTGCAAGGCGCGGGCTACCAAAGCTTCCTCCTCCCTCCCCTCCCGATACATCCGCCGTAAGCCCCGTGCGGCAGCCTCCATCAGCTCTCCCCTTTCCACCGGGTCCACGTAGTTCTGCCGGATCAGATCGGCCGCCTTCCTCACCGCCTCCCTCTCCTCCAGGAAGGAGAGGATCTCCGGATCACCCGGTCCCCCGGGGCGTGACCCCCTTCCTCCCGATGGTCGGAGCTCCCAGAACAGGGAAAGGGTGAGGCAGGCAGCCAGCAGCACGAGAACGGCGATGGCCAGGACGAAGTTGAGGAGGCTGTCTCGGCGGCGCCCCTCCCGGGTCCGGGGTCGGGCTTCCTCCGTCAAGGCTTCATACCTCCAGGTACCTCCCCAAGGCATAGGCGCTTCCCAGGGCCCCTATGATCAACCCGCCCAAGAGTAGGCTGGGCACCAGGAGCCCCACCAGGCCAGGGGTTATGGCCAGGCGCAGGAAATGCAGGCTATCGATGAGCCGGTCCAGGATCCAAACCTTCACCGCCATGACCAGCAGTATGGCCACCAGGGAGCCCACCGCTCCCTCGAAAACGCCCTCCAGCACGAAAGGCCAGCGGATGAACCAGTTGGTGGCGCCCACCAACTTCATGATTCCGATCTCCCTGCGCCTGGCGAATATGGCTACCTGGATGGTCACGGAGACCAGCATGACGGAGATGATCACCAGGGCCACCACCCCCAGGAGGCCCACCTGGCGGAACTTGTCGAAGATGTTCTCCAACTTCTCGATGGCAGCGCTAGCCGAACGGACGTCCTCGATCCGCTGGGGGAAGGGGGCTTGCGTCCTCACCGTCCCCACCACCACCCCCACGTCCTTGGGATCCTTGGTCACCACCTTAAAGGAGTTGGGAAGGGGGTTCTCCTCCAGGTTCTCCCAGAGCTCGGGGTTGTCCTTGAAGCGCTCCTTGAACTCCTTCAGGGCCTCGTCTTTGGTCTTGTAGACCACCCGGGCCGGGTCCACCTCAGGCAGGGACACCAGGAAATCCTCGATGGCTTGCCTCTCCTCCTCCGAGGTCAAATCCGAGAGGTAGACGTCTATCTCCCCCACCCGCCGCTCGGCGTTCTTTATCATGTTACTGAACATATTCCAACCCAGCACCACCAGGCCGAGCAGGCTAAGGGAGACCGCCACCACCGCCATGGCGGCGATGGCCAGGATGAGGTTCTTGCTCAGCGATGCCCACGTCTCGGCGGCGAAATACTTTATCCTATTCATAACCGTACACGCCCTTGTCCTGGTCCCGGATGACCCTCCCGTTCTCCAGCGCGATCACCCTTTTACGGAAGGTGTTGACGATGTCCTTGTCGTGGGTGGCCACGATCACCGTGGTACCGGTGGAGTTTATCTTCTCCAGCAGCCGGATGATCCCCTCGGCCAAGGAGGGGTCCACGTTCCCGGTGGGCTCATCCGCCAGCAGGATGGGAGGCCGGTTGATGAAGGCCCGGGCGATGGCCACCCGCTGCTGTTCGCCACCCGATAGCTCATCTGGGAAGGCGTCCAGCTTATGTCCTAGCCCCACCAGCTTCAGCACCTCGGGCACCTGCTGCTCGATGAGCCGCCGAGGCTTTCCGGTCACCTCCATGGCATAGGCCACGTTCTGGAAGACGGTCTTATGGGGCAAGAGCTTGAAATCCTGGAAGACGCAGCCTATCTTCCTACGCA
>JAPWVA010000251.1 GCA_028275245.1 Actinomycetota bacterium | reverse complement strand
CGGCAGGAATGGTTTTGAGGGAGGAGGCCTCTCCCCGGGACGATGACCCGGGTGAGCTTATCCGCGAGGTGCTGGGGGGAAGGCTGGTGGGGGAGATGGAGGAGAAGGCTCACAGGGAGGACGGAGGTGAGATATGAATGGCGGGATCCAGAAGATGATCAAACAGGCGCAGAAGCTACAAAAGCAGATGCTGGAGGCCCAGGAGGCGCTGGCCCAGGAGCGGGTGGAGGGCACCGCGGGGGGCGGGATGGTGAAGGTGGTGGCCGACGGACAGCAGAACGTCCTGGAGATAAGCATCGATCCCCAGGTGGTGGACCCCGAGGACGTGGAGATGCTGGAGGACCTGGTGCTGGCAGCGGTCTCCGACGCCTTGCGCAAGTCGAAGGAGCTGGCGGAGGAGAGGCTGGGAGCATTCACCAAGGGGTTCAAGATACCGGGGCTGACATGAGCGTGCCCGCCAACACGTCCCGGCTGTCGTCCACTCAGGTGCGGAGGACGGGGATCGGCAGGGCTTGTGAGGGGACGGATGGAAGGAAGGGAGGTCGGGAGGCAACTTGA
Source organism: Actinomycetota bacterium (assembly GCA_028275245.1). Lineage (GTDB taxonomy): Bacteria > Actinomycetota > Geothermincolia > Geothermincolales > RBG-13-55-18 > JACVJK01. Next base: position 2,390 of record JAPWVA010000251.1, on the reverse strand, counting down.
TTTATCCGGGTCCTGTGGCAAGGCTCGTGGAGGAGCTGGAAAAACTCCCCGGAGTGGGGCCGAGGACGGCCCAGAGGCTGGCGTTCCACATCCTCAAGGTGCCGGAGGAGGAAGCCCGCGCCCTAGCTAAGGCCATAGTGGAGGCGCGGGAAAGGGTGTCCTACTGCATCCGCTGCTTTAACCTGGCAGAGGGGGAGCTCTGTGAGTTCTGCTCAGATCCCCGGAGGGACCCGCGGGTCATCTGCGTGGTGGAAAGGCCCCAGGACATAGTGGCCCTGGAGAAGACAGGGGAGCACAGAGGCCTTTACCACGTGTTGGGCGGAGCCATCTCACCTATAGACGGCGTGGGGCCGGACGACCTCAGGATAAGGGAGCTCTTGGAGAGGGTTAGGCAAGACGGGGTAGTGGAGCTCATAGTGGCCACCAACCCGCGGGTGGAGGGAGAGGCGACGGCCCTTTACATCGCCGACCTCTTCCGCCCCCTGGGAGTGAAGGTCACCAGGATCGCCAGCGGGCTCCCGGTGGGAGGGGACCTGGAATACGCCGACGAGATCACCTTGGGCAGAGCCCTCAGGGGGAGGAGGGAGATCTGAGGGATCGCCCCATATCCCGGGAAGATATCGCTTTGGCCGGCCCGCGCACCCCTGCCAAGTGCCGTAATAATCGGATTGGACGGGGGATTCCCCTGACCACTCACAGACCCCGAAGCTGGATGAAAGGATCTCTTGTTGCCATAATGTTAGGATAATGTCCCCTTGGGGCATGGACCAGGGGAGAGGTAGAAGGTAAAGGGGTGAAACCGGTCCCTGTGAGGGAACGACGCCCATTGCCGGCGGTCGTAGCCCCCGTCGGGATGCTAACTGCTCACCTTGCCTCAAGGGCCGAGGACCGGAAGTAAGCGGACCGCGTCCTTAGGAGGGAGTGAAAAGGTGTCTTTGGTGGTGCAGAAATACGGCGGAACCTCGGTGGCGGACACGGAGAAGATCATGAACGTGGCCCGCCGGGTGGTGGCCACCAGGGAGAAGGGCCACCGGGTGGTGGTGGTCATCTCTGCCCTGGGCGACACCACCGACAGGCTCCTGGAACTGGCCCACAGGATCTCGAGACGCCCACCGGCCCGCGAGCTGGACATGCTCCTCTCCACGGGCGAGCAGATCTCCGTGGCCCTCCTCTCCATGGCCATCCACGAGCTCGGCCACGACGCCATATCCTTCACCGGGGCCCAAGTGGGCTTGATCACTGATAGCGCCCACACCAGGGCCCGTATACTCCGGGTGGAGGGGGGCAACATCGAGGAGAGCCTCCGGCAGGGAAAGATAGTGATCGTGGCGGGTTTCCAGGGCGTCACCCTGGACAACCAGATCACAACACTGGGGCGTGGGGGGTCGGATACCACGGCGGTGGCCCTGGCCGCCGCCCTGGGGGCGGACATTTGCGAGATCTACACGGACGTGGACGGGGTGTTCACGGCGGACCCCAGACTGGTACCGGAGGCGCGCAAGATACCGCGCCTCTCCTATGAGGAGATGCTGGAGATGGCGGCCACCGGAGCTAAGGTGCTTCAACTCCGGAGCGTGGAGTTCGCCAGGAACTACGGGGTGGTGATACACGTGAGATCCAGTTTTCACGAGGGAGAGGGCACCTGGGTCGTGCCCGCAGAGGAAAGCATGGAGAGGGCCATCATCAGCGGGGTCACCCACGAACTGGGGGAGGCCAAGGTCACCGTGCTGGACGTTCCCGACCGACCGGGCGTGGCGGCATCCCTCTTCAGAGCCCTGGCCGACGCCAACATCAATGTGGACATGATCATCCAGAACGTGAGCGAGGACAACCGTACTTCCATATCCTTCACGGTGATGAAGGAGGACGCGGAGAGGGCGGCCGAGATAAGCCGTGAAGTAGCGGATAGGCTGGGGGCCAGGGGTGTCACGGTGGACGACAACATCGCCAAGGTAAGCCTGGTGGGGGCGGGGATGAAGACCCACCCCGGCGTGGCTGCCCAGATGTTCGAGGCCCTGGCGGAAAAGGGCATAAATATCGAGATGATCAGCACCTCTACCATCAAGATAAGTTGCGTGATCAGGGCGGACCAGGTGGAGGAGGCGGTGAGGGCCATCCACGGAAAGTTCGGCCTGGAGAGGGGAGTGGCCTTCCGGGAGTGACTATGCTGGGGCGGCCGTCAACGGGGACTGCTCCGGTGGGTGGCGGCCAGGACGGTTGCGTGGGCGGACGGTGTCCAAGAGCGAGGTGATCTGGAATGCCCCGGGAGTTCAGGGTAGCCATCGTAGGGGCCACCGGGTTGGTGGGCAGGGTCATGCGGGAGATCCTGGAGGAGAGGGATTTCCCGGTGGCGGAACTCAGGCTCCTAGCCTCCGAAAGATCCAGGGGGA
>JAPWVA010000252.1 GCA_028275245.1 Actinomycetota bacterium | reverse complement strand
GAAGCGTGGGTGGCCCGGCTGGCGAGCCGTCTTCATCCCCCGGCGGGAACTTCCCCCGACGGGGGGGTCGCCGGAAGGATTCCACCTGGAACACGGGAAGCGGAGTACCCCACTTACGCCGAGTTGGCCGGTTCTGAGGCATGTTTTCCTGGCGAAGCCATACCAGTCAGGCGAGGCGGGCAGGGTTTTTCGGCCTTCCTTACGAGCTGGGGGCGGTGTCCCGACCGGCGTGATGGCTTCCCCGTTCCCCGGGGATCTCTCCCGCTCTGCGGGAAGGTGGGATGGAGAGGCGATGGTTCCCGGGTGGGCTGGGCGCGCGAGCCTTGCCTTCTAGGGGTTTGCGAACGGGGTAAAGCAAATGGAGCCGGTGAGAGGAATCGAACCTCCAACCGACCGCTTACAAGGCGGTTGCTCTGCCATTGAGCTACACCGGCCCCTTTCATAAGTATAGTGCAAGGCACGGGAACCTCCACTCCTCCAGCGGGGAAAGGCCCCTCAGGCTATGCGCGTCGCGGTGACCGCTGTCTCCCCCTCGTCTCTGCGCAGGGAAAGGATCATGGAGCCACCGATGATGGCGACGAAGGAGGCCAAGCGCAAGAGCAGCATACCAGCGCTCTTGGGAAGGGGTTCGTGCATGGCCACTATTCCGATGATTATGGGGATGAGGTTGGACATGCCGGTGGTGATGGGCACCACCACTACCGCCTTCCCCCTTTGCATGGCGATCTGGTCGAAGACCAGGGTGACGAAGGGGAGGAAGAATACCAACCAGATGAAGGGGGAGGAGATGGCATGGCGAAAGCCCCTCGTCCAGAAACGGCTGCCGAAGTCGTTCCAGGCCAGCTTCACCAGCACCGCGGTGAGGCCTATGAGCACCCCGTTGGCCAGGGCGATCAAATTGGCCGCCCTCTGATGCCGCTGGGTCAGGCCCCGGTAAAGGGCCAGGCTGGCGGCGGCGAAGAAGAAGATCACGAAGAACCAGAGCACCACCTGGTTGTAGCTGAATCTACGGGTGGGGGCTCCCACCAAGCTCCTTCCCAGCATGAACAGGCCCACCACGATGGTCCCGATCCCGAGCCAGTCGTAGAGGGTGGGCTTCTCCTTCAGCTTGGTGATGGCCAGCACCGCCAGCAGGGCTATGCCGGAGGTGTTGATGGGCTGGACTATGGAGAGGGGTGCGAGGCCCACGGCGATGCCCTTGATAAAAGTGCCCGCCAGCTGGAGCCCTTGGGCTTCCAGCCAGGGCTTGCAGCTAAGGAAGGTGCGCAACGTCTCCAGCGGCCTCTGGGAGCCGATGAGGGGCAGCTTGTCCAGCTCCCTTTTTTGCATGTAGCCGCTGTAGTTGATCATGGCCGTGGCCACGAAGGCCATGATGATGGCCAGTATTAGGATGCCCATCACCTCCTTTTCCGATATTTTAGAGGCGAGCGGGGAGATAATGAAGTTTCAACCTAGGGGGACATCCCCTGAGACCGACCTTTCGCGGAAAGGAGGGCCCGCCGTGGACAGCGTCCTGGTGGCCATGAGCGGGGGGGTGGATTCCACCCACGCCGCCCTGGTTCTACTGGAGCGGGGTTACCGGGTGAGGGGGGTGACTTTCGTCTTTTGGGGGGATGGCGGAGAGGCTGGTTCCCTCCCCCACGTGGCCAGGGCCAGGGAGGTCGCTGCCAAGCTAGGCATAGAGCATGAGGTGCTCGACTTGCGGGAGACCTTCTTCCGTGAGGTGATCTCCTATTTCGCCGCCGAGTACATGGCGGGTAGGACTCCCAACCCCTGTATTATCTGCAACCGCAGGGTGAAGTTCGAGGCACTCTGGAAGCTAGCCTCCGGGAGGGGTTGCTCGTGGGTGGCTACCGGGCACTATGCCCGGCTAGCCGGGAGGGGTGGGGAGGTGCGACTCCTCAGAGCCAGGGACAGGGCCAAGGACCAATCTTACGTGCTTTACCGGCTCGGCAGGCTTATCCTATCGCACTGCTTATTCCCCAACGGAGAGCTCACCAAAGATGAAGCAAGGGAGGCGGTGGCGGAAAAGCTTGGGATGGACTTTCCGGGGGAAAGCCAGGATATCTGTTTCCTTTCCGGGGAGGACTACCGCGATTTCCTGGCCTCCCGTTTCCCGGTGAGCGCAAGACCGGGCCCCCTGCTGGACACGGGGGGGAGGGAACTGGGGCGGCACCGGGGCATCGCCTTCTATACCGTGGGTCAACGCAGGGGCCTGGGGGTGGGAGGCCCTGAGGCCCTCTATGTGGTGGCTCTGGACCCGGCCCGGAACGCCGTGGTGCTGGGCAGGAAGGACGAGGTGCCGGGATGGTGGCTGGAGGCGGAGGAGTCAGTTTGGCTGGAAGGCGCACCCCCCTCCCAGGAGTTCGAGGCGGAGGCCATGATTCGTTACAACGCGGAACCCGTCCCCTGCCGTGTGGCAGCTTCGGCGGACCGGATAAGGGTGGAGTTCCGAAAGAAGGTCTGGGCCATAACCCCAGGCCAGCACGTGGTGATCTACCGGGGTGAAGAGGTGCTGGGAGGAGGCGTCATCGCCAGGGCGGGTTGAGCCGTGGGCTGAAGGGTTCCTTCCGGTGATGGGTAGCCAGCACTGCCCGCTCGGCCGATGGGACACGGCTGGCGCCGCGGATCTCGATGAAGAGTAGGGGAACGGGGAGAAAGGCTACCGTTAGATGCCGTTAGATGATCTGGAAAAGGCCATGAGGATACTCCTCATCAGCGAGAACCGTTGCCGGGACAACCTGGTTCCTTATCCGCTGGGGATATCCCTGGTGGCCGGCGCGGCGGCTCGAGCCGGCCATGAGGTGAGAGGCCTAGACCTCATGTTCGAGGAGGATCCCCTGGGGGCTGCCATCTCCGCAGTGGAGGGGTTTGACCCCCACCTAGTGGGTTTGTCCGTTCGCAACATTGACAACCAGGACATGACCCGAAGCCAGTTCTACCTGGGG
>JAPWVA010000250.1 GCA_028275245.1 Actinomycetota bacterium | reverse complement strand
GGCTAAGATAGTAAGGGCACCTGGTGGATGCCTCGGCACCAGGAGGCGATGAAGGGCGTGGCAAGCTGCGATAAGCCCGGGGGAGGCGCAAGCAGCCTTTGATCCCGGGATGCCCGAATGGGGAAACCCGGCCACCTTAATAGGTGGTCATCCCCCTTATGGGGGAGGCGAACCCGGGGAACTGAAACATCTCAGTACCCGGAGGAAAAGAAAGCAACCGCGATTCCCTGAGTAGCGGCGAGCGAAAGGGGAACAGCCTAAACCGTCTCTGTGCCAAAGCCCGTGGGCGTTGCAGAGACGGGGTAGTGGGACACAGTCGGGCTCTGCCACGGCGGAGCCGGGAAGTTACAAAACTCCCGCCTAGCCGAACTACCTGGAAAGGTAGGCCATAGAGGGTGAAAGCCCCGTAGGCGAAAGGTGTGGAGTCTTCCTGGACTGTGTTCCCGAGTACCCCGGGACACGTGGAATCCTGGGGGAATCTGGGTGGACCACCACCTAAGGCTAAATACTCCCTGGTGACCGATAGCGGACTAAGTACCGTGAGGGAAAGGTGAAAAGAACCCCAGTGCGGGGAGTGAAATAGAACCTGAAACCAGGTGCCTACAATCAGTCGGAGGGTCCATTTAACTTCCCTTCGGGGAGGTTAAATGGCCTGACGGCGTGCCTTTTGCGTAATGAGCCTGGGAGTTACCGTCGCCGGCGAGGCTAAGGCCCTCTGGGCCGGAGCCGTAGCGAAAGCGTGTCCGAATAGGGCGTTAAGTCGGCGGCGGTAGACCCGAAGCCGGGTGATCTACCCATGGCCAGGGTGAAGTCACCTTAACCGGTGATGGAGGCCCGAACCGGTGGACGTTGAAAAGTCCTCGGATGAGCTGTGGGTAGGAGTGAAAAGCTAATCGAACCCGGAGATAGCTGGTTCTCCCCGAAATAGCTCTAGGGCTAGCCTCGGGAATGAGTGTTGCGGAGGTAGAGCACTGGATGGGGTAGGGGGCAACCCCGAACCCAACCAAACTCCGAATGCCGCAACATGCTTCCCGGGAGTCAGGCAGTGGGGGATAAGCTCCATTGCCGAGAGGGGAACAACCCAGACCGCCAGCTAAGGTCCCGAAGTGAAAGCTTAGTGGTAAAGGATGTGGGGGCGCTTAGACAGCTGGGATGTTGGCTTAGAAGCAGCCATCATTTAAAGAGTGCGTAACAGCTCACCAGTCGAGCGCCCCTGCGCCGAAAATTTAACGGGGCTAAGCTTTCCACCGAAGCTGCGGGTTGTCACCTTTAGGTGACAGCGGTAGGGGAGCGTTCCCTGCGGGCTGAAGGTGGTTCGCGAGGACCGCTGGACTGCAGGGAAGTGAGAATCCAGGCATTAGTAGCGATAACCTCCGTGAGAATCGGAGGCGCCGAAAGTCTAAGGTTTCCACCGGAAGGCTCGTCCGCGGTGGGTTAGCCGGCCCCTAACCTGAGGCCGAAAGGCGTAGGGGATGGGAATCCCGTTAATATTCGGGAGCCAGCTTGGTGGAGCCTGGGGGGTGACGCAGTAGGGAAAGGCCAGCGCCCTGGTGGCTTAGGGCGTCTAAGCCTGTAGGAGGCCTCTCCAGGGAAATCCGGAGGGGCGGGTTTAAAGACCCAACTCTGAGAGGCGATGGGGATCCCCCTAACGGGGGAGAACTGGCCTGGACCATGCTGCCAAGAAATAGCCTCGCAGGCGTTGAAACCAGGCTGACCGTACCGCAAACCGACACAGGTAGACGGGCAGAGTATGCTCAGGCGCGCGAGAGAATTCCCCCTAAGGAACTCGGCAACTTGGCCCCGTAACTTCGGGAGAAGGGGTGCCCCAAGTACGTGAAGGCCCTTGCGGCTGGAGCGGAACGGGGTCGCAGCGAAGAGGGCCTGGCGACTGTTTACCAAAAACACAGGAGTCCGCGAACTCGTCAAGAGGACGTATGGGCTCTGACGCCTGCCCGGTGCCGGAAGGTTAAGGGGAGGGGTGCAAGCCCCGAACCGAAGCCCCGGTAAACGGCGGCCGTAACTATAACGGTCCTAAGGTAGCGAAATTCCTTGTCGGGTAAGTTCCGACCTGCACGAATGGCGTAACGACTGGGCCGGTGTCTCGGGGGGAAGCTCGGTGAAGTTGTAGTGGTGGTGAAGATGCCACCTACCCGTGGCAGGACCGAAAGACCCCGTGGAGCTTTACTGCAGCCTGGCGTTGGGTCTTGACACTTCATGTGTAGGATAGGTGGGAGCCTGTGAAGCCTCCTCGCCAGGGGAGGTGGAGGCGCCGGTGAAATACCACCCTTGAAGTGTTGGGATCCTAACCCGCCACTCTGGATCGAGTGGGGGGACAGCGCTTGGTGGGCAGTTTCACTGGGGCGGTGACCTCCTGAAGGGTAACGGAGGTGCCCAAAGGTCCCCTCAGCACGGACGGTACCGTGCGTGGAGTGCAAGGGCATAAGGGGGCCTGACTGTGAGGCCGACAGGCCGAGCAGGTGCGAAAGCAGGGCCTAGTGATCCGGTGGTCCCGTGTGGAAGGGCCATCGCTCAGCGGATAAAAGTTACCCCGGGGATAACAGGCTAGTCGGGCCCGAGAGTTCACATCGACGGCCCGGTTCGGCACCTCGATGTCGGCTCACCCCATCCTGGGGCTGGACAAGGTCCCAAGGGTTGGTCTGTTCGCCCATTAAAGGGGTACGTGAGCTGGGTTCAGACCGTCGTGAGACAGGTCGGTCCCTATCCGCCACGGGCGTAGGGTACTTGAGGGGGGCTGCCCCCAGTACGAGAGGACCGGGGTGGGGAGACCTCTGGTGTACCAGTTGTCCCGCCAGGGGCAGCGCTGGGTAGCCATGTCTCCAGGCGATAACCGCTGAAAGCATCTAAGCGGGAAGCGCGCCCCAAGATTAGGTACCCCGTCAACCGGTAACCTGGCGCAAGCTGGGTTATACGGTTGGCTAAGGCCCCCGG
>JAPWVA010000249.1 GCA_028275245.1 Actinomycetota bacterium | reverse complement strand
GCAAGTATCCCTTCGGCGGCCAGGACGTCATCGCCAGGTTCGGGGTGGGGGTGAGGGAGGCCCAGAGGGCCCTTTCCGTAGTGTTGAGGGAGATAATTCAGTCCGACATCACGCCTCGGGAGAGGGAGTGAAGCCGACCGGGACCGGGGGCCTCTCGCTCGCGGCTACCCAGGCGAAGCTCGGGTGAACTGGAACCCGAAAACGATCCCCAGGGATGGACCTTCGGAGATGAAAGGGTTCCAGGGATGGTTCGAGGTGGGAGGAGGGAAGGAGGGAAAGAGGGCCGGAAGGTAGCAGGGCAGGGGAGCGTTCCCTGAGGGCGCTTTACCTGGTGGACGGGGAGCACCATCCATCCACGGTGAGGGATGCCGTGGAGAGGCTCCGCCGAATGGATACGGGACCGCATGCGATTCCTGGGATTTACCTCTCGCAGTGGAAATAGGTGATGGTGTGGGTTGAAGGTGTTGGTATGGGTTGAGGTCGGTCGATGGATGGGAAGGAAACGATGCCGGAAGGTAGCAGGGCAGGGGAGCGTTCCCTGAGGGCGCTTTACCTGGTGGACGGGGAGCACCATCCATCCACGGTGAGGGATGCCGTGGAGAGGCTCCGCCGAGAAAGGGGTTGGGAACCGGCGGCCCTGTACTTCCTGGGGGGCACGGAGAAGTTGGGCTCCCCGGAGGAGGTCTCCGTGGCCGGGGCCGAGACCGTGTTCCCCGGGGACCCGGAGATGGAGTTCCTGGAGACCCTGGACCGATTGGGTCCAGGCCTGGTGGTGGACCTGAGCGACCTTCCCGTGATGACCCCCTCCCTGCGCATGTCCTTGGCCGCCCGGGCGGTGGCCAGGGGCATACCCTACCTAGGTGCCGATTTCGAGTTCCGGCCAGTGGAATTCGCCGACGTCCTAACCCGGCCTTCCCTGTCGGTGATCGGCACCGGGAAGCGCTGCGGCAAGACCGCCGTCTCGGCGGAGCTGGCGACTTACCTCCGAGGAAAGGGGATCAGGGTGGCAGTGGTGGCCATGGGGAGGGGAGGGCCAGCGGAACCCTACCTACTGGCGGACCAGCCCGTGGACTTCGACTTCCTACTTCGGGAGGCGGACAGAGGGCTGCACGCCGCCTCCGACCACTACGAGGACGCCCTGGTCTCAGGAGTTCTCGCCGTGGGGTGTCGGCGGTGCGGTGGGGGCATGGCGGGCATGCCCTTCGTGGAGAACTGCTTGGAAGGCGCCCGACTTGCCAACGGCCTGGATGTGGACGGGGTCATCATGGAGGGGAGCGGCTCCAGCCTCCCGCCCGTGCGCACCGATGTCCGCTTGTGCGTGGTGAGTGCCTCATCTGGCCGTGACGAGCTGACGGGATACCTGGGTCTCTCCCGTGTCTTGATTTCGGATGGGGTTGTAATTACAATGGCGGAGGAGCCGTTCGCGTCTGCGTCCGAGATCTGCAGCCTTCGGGAAGAGATTGAGAGGGTCGACGGAAAGGTAACGGTTGTAAGGACGATCTTCCGGCCCTATCCCCTGAAACCCATCCGAGGCAGGAAAGTCTTTGTTACGTGCACCGCGCCGGAGGCGGCGGGAAGAACCCTGGCGGAGTACCTGACGAGGGCCGAGGGTTGCGAGGTGCTGGGAATAAGCCACAACCTTTCCAGGAGGAAGGAGCTCGCCTCGGACCTGGGGAGGGCACGTGGAGCGGAGGTCATCCTCACCGAGCTCAAGGCGGCGGCCGTGGACGTGGTGGGGAGGTTTGCCCGGGAAGAAGGCATGGAGGTGGTCTTCTTCCACAACCGGGCGGTCCCCGTGGGTGGCGACGATCTCCAAGGTTTCTTCGAGAGGATGTGGAGGCTGGCTGTGGAGAGATGGTCCGGGAGGGAAGCGGGGAATTCCCGCTGATCGGCACGGGCCGCCGCGGCAGGGTTTCGCGGTGGGTAGCATGGAAGAGAAGAAGAACAAGAGGATAACCATACTGGACGACGAATACCACCGGGTGCCCTATTCCAAGGGGCTTACCGCAAACGCCATCATGGCGTCCGGCCTATCCCCCGGTTCCGCTTACAACGTGGCTACCTACATCGAGGACCTCCTGGTGAAGGAAGGGAGGTTCGAGATCCACGCCGGGGACCTCCAGCGCCTGATTTACCAGGTGCTGGAAGAAAGGGCGGGAAAGCATTATGCCATAAATTACCTGCGGTATATCGCCGTGAGCCGCCTCAGCAAGCCCCTGGTGATCCTGATCGGAGGTTCCACAGGGGTGGGAAAGTCCACCATATCCACCATGCTGGCCAACCGGTTGAGCATAGTCCGCATCGTGTCCACCGATGCCATAAGGGAGGTGATGAGGGCCTTTTTCTCACCCACCCTCATGCCCACCATCCACACCTCTTCCTTCGAGGCCCATACCGCCTTGATCCACCCCTTGCCACCCCATGTGGACCCGGTGGTAGCCGGTTTCCGGGAACAAACCCTTTACGTGCTGGTGGGAGTGAGGGCCATCATCAACCGAGCCCTGAAGGAGGGGACCCACATCATCGTGGAGGGGGCACATATAGTCCCGGGGTTCATAGCGCCGGAGCAATTCCCGGATGCCTTCATAATCCCGCTGGTCATTACCGTTAAGGACGAGAAACTACACCGCAGCCACTTCTACATACGAGAGGTGGAGACCCAGGGCACCAGGCCCTTCCGCAGATACATCGAGAACTTCGAGAACATAAGGAAGATCCAGGATTACATCGTGCACCTGGCCAGCCTCACGGGGGTGAAGGTCATCGACAGCGTGGACCTGGACTACGCCGTCTTGGAGATCGTGGACTACATCATCAACACCGCCTACGAGATGGCTAGGAAGGACAGGCCTCAGGTGGAGGAGGTGACTAGGGACCTGGTCGGGATAGAGGACGGAGGTGGAGGATGAAGCTCTTCCTGGACACGGCCAACGTGGACCACATTCGGGAGGTTCATTC
>JAPWVA010000248.1 GCA_028275245.1 Actinomycetota bacterium | reverse complement strand
TCTACTCGCTGCGGCCCCAACTGAGCGATGAGCTGGAGACCCCGGTGCGGGGCCTCTACGCGGTGGGAGACGGGGCGGGCGTGACCCGAGGGCTGGTGCAGGCCTCCGCCTCCGGCCTGGTGGCTGCCCACTCCATCCTGGCCAGGCTGGGCAAGCTGCCGGAACCCGGGCAATCCCATTTTTGACCTGGATCCCCCTGCTTCTTGGGGGAAGGAGGGGGCACGAAGCATCTCGCGTTGCATTCCCCTCCGGCCTTTGAGAATTTTTTCCCTGCTTGCCTGGGATTGTAATTCGGGCGAAGGTGGGAACGTATTTCCAGCGCACTGTGCCCGGGCCTTAGAAAAGCCGACGTTGACCAGGTGTATCCCCCTCCCATCAGTGGGGCTCTCTAATCAACTGCCCCGGGTAGGTTCGACGACCAACGATGGTGGAGGGTTCGAACCAGCACAGGCAAGCGTGCGAACCTCTCCCTTACCGGCGTTCTTTTATAGAATTACCGGCGTTCTTTTATAGAAGGGAATGGAAGATCCGGGGTCTGGTAGCATCTCGGGGCGTCGCAAGGGAGGGGTTTGAGATGGAAGCCAGCGGTAGCCATGCTGAAGCCGTCGCGCGATTATTATATAATCTCTCACCGTGTGGCGGGAAAGGCGATACCGTGGGGCGGGAAAGGCGTTCGTGCGCCGCATGCCGTTCACCCGGTGGCCGTTGATCCATCGCAACATTTCGAGGGGATTTAAAGAGGGAGAAGGCTAAAGCGAGGCGGAAAGGATCCCATGCCGGGAATAGTGGTCATAGGCACCCAGTGGGGGGACGAGGGCAAGGGGAAGGTCATCGACCTTTTGGCTGACGACATGCACATGGTGGTGCGTTTCCAGGGAGGGAACAACGCCGGTCACACCATCATGCTAGGAGATACCACCATCCGCCTCCACCTTGTCCCCTCCGGGATCCTCTACCCTCATATCACCCCGGTGATAGGAGGGGGGGTCATAGTCAACCCGGCGGTATTACTCGACGAGATGGAAAGGCTTTCCTCCCTGGGCATCGATGTGGAGCGGCTGCGCGTCTCCTACAACAGCCACCTCATAATGCCCTATCACGTGGTCCTGGACGGCCTCATGGAGGAGCGTCGCGGGGGAGGCAGGCTGGGCACCACCCTGCGGGGCATCGGCCCCACCTACGCGGACAAGGCGGCCCGCCAGGGGCTCCGGATGCAGGACATGCTGGACGCCTCCGCGTTCTTCCGGAAGGTGAAGGAGGCAGTGGAGGAGAAGAACCAGCTCATCCAGGGGGTTTACGGCGCCGATCCTTTGGACCCGGTGGCGGTGGCGGAGGAATACGCGGAGTATGCCCAGAGGCTCCGACCTTACTTGGCGGATACCGCTTCCCTGGTGCGAGGGGCCCTGGACGAGGGAAAGAACGTGCTCTTCGAGGGTGCCCAGGGCTTCATGCTGGATATGGACAACGGCACCTATCCCTTCGTCACCAGTTCCAACACCGTGGCGGGGGCGGTATGCGCGGGTGCCGGGGTGGGCCCCAGGGACGTAGGCGAGATCATCGGCGTCACCAAGGCCTACGTAACCCGGGTGGGCGGGGGACCCTTCCCCACTGAGCAGGACAACGAGATCGGTAGGGCCATGCAGGAGGTGGGGAGGGAATTCGGCACCACCACCGGTAGGAGGAGGCGCTGCGGGTGGCTGGACATGGTGGCCCTGAAATATGCCGTGCGCTCCAATACCCTGACCTCCCTGGCCCTGACCAAGCTGGACGTCCTGTCCCAGTTCGATACGGTCAGGGTTTGCGTGGCTTACCGGTACCGGGGGGAGCTTATCAAGGAATTCCCCCCGGTCCTGGACGTCCTCTGCCGCTGCGAGCCGGTTTACCGGGATTTCCCGGGGTGGCGTGTGGACATATCCGGGGCCCGCAGGCTGGAGGAATTGCCGGTGGAGGCCCGTTCCTACCTGGACTTCGTACAGGAGTCCGCCGGTGTTCCCATCCGCTTGGTCTCGGTGGGCCCGGAGAGGCGCCAGACCATCTTGCTCGACGGCGACGAGACCAGGCTGCTGCAGGGAAGGTTCCTTTTCTTCGACGATCTTCCGTGAGGACCTCACCCTCACCAGCTCCCCCCTGCCTTGCGCTTCCGCTCCCATGGAAGGGCTCGATCCCGTTACGGGATTTTCCGGCCCATCTATGCAAGCTGCCCACGGCGAACGTCCGGTACGGAGCGGCGATGGACGGTGCCGCCCCTATCTCCGGGGGCCGGCGGGTGGGGCGGGGATCTGCGGGTTGACCGCAAAGGGAGAAGGCGGTTATCCGAAAGCGCGGATCATCCGAATGCGCAGGGTTCCCCGGCGGGAGTGGAAGGGTCCGGCCCGGGGGAGTAAGTAATAATATAATCACCGGACAGCGGGGAAACACACCGCACCGGGGGGACGCCGAGCCCTCCATGGGAAACGTTCTCCTGGGTGACATACCTTTCAGGAAAGTCCATGTCACCGCTGGAAGGGATAATGCTTCCGGTGGCTGGAGGGGCGCCCGGAAAGAGGGAATGGTTGACAAGACGGGAGGTCGAGTGCCGGTGAAAGTCCTGGTGGTAGGAGGCGGAGGAAGGGAACACGCCTTGGCCTGGAAGATCTCCAGGTCACCCCTGGTGAAGAAGTTATACTGCGCCCCCGGCAACGCTGGTATGGAAGAACTGGGCGAATGCGTGAACATAACCCCCGAGGATGTGAAGACCCTGGTGCGTTTCGCCGTGGAGAGGAAGATAGACCTCACGGTGGTGGGCCCCGAGGCACCCCTGGTGGCGGGGTTGGCGGATGAGTTCCAGGCTCGGGGGCTTGCAGTTTTCGGACCCACGGCGGAGGCGGCCAGGATGGAGGGCAGCAAGGCCTTCGCCAAGCAGCTCATGCTGGAGAGCGGGATCCCCACCGCGCAGGCGGAGGTGTTTGACGACCTAGACGCCGCCATGCGCTGTTTGCGACA
>JAPWVA010000247.1 GCA_028275245.1 Actinomycetota bacterium | reverse complement strand
AGAAAAGCGTGCCGCCCACTTGGGCCACCGTCCGGAAGGCCTCCAGGAAGTCATCCTCATCCCAGTCCTCGCCCAGGCAGATCTTTTCTTCCAGTCTTTTCCTCTCGGCGTCGCACCGAGCCAACAGTGCCAGTAGCTCGTTGCCCATGCGCCCGAAGAATACGCCGATTATGGTGTTGAGTTTCTCCACCCTCCTCCTCTTCTCTCCCATCTCCAGGACCCGGTGCACGATCACCGCCACCAGCAGCACCTCTATGGGCAAGAAGGCCAGGTCCCCCACCATGTAGATGAAGATGTGCCTTACGTCGCGAAAAACCAGGAAGTGGAAGAGGTACAAGACGCCGCTAAGGAGTAGCAGTAAAAGGGCAAGTGCCAGGTACCATCTCAGCTCATCTCTCTCCTTCATCTCGTAGCTCCTCCTGAAAGAAGAGGTGAACGTACCGCTAGCCCGGGATGGCTGCCACGGGCAACCCGCCGGTTCGCCCGGAATCATACTTCAGGTTAACTGCTATCGTACCCTTTCGCTATGCCAAAATCCGCCTCCCGGTCCGAGATAGAAATGCCGGCAATGGAAGGGAGGCGAAGATGGATAGGACGAGGCCACCGATGAAGGACAGGAAGAACGGCTCCATCGACGAGGAACTGGTAAGGGGTTACTCCTGGCTGGTGAACTCGGTGGCGCGTTCCATAAGGAAGAGACTGCCGCCCTCGGTGGAGCTTACCGACCTCGTGGGCTACGGTTTCCTGGGCCTATTGGACGCAGCTTCCCGCTACGACCCTGAGAGGGGCATCGGGTTCGAGGACTACGCCCGCAAGAGGATCTGGGGCGCCATCCTGGACGGGTTGCGCTCGGAAAAGAGGCTGCCCAGGAGCCTCTTGGCCAAGATGCGAGAGGTCCACCGCGCCATAGAGAGCCTCTCCTCCCAGCTGCAGCGTATGCCGGGGGAAGAAGAGGTGGCCAGTCACCTCGGGCTGGATACCAGCAGATACCGACGAATCATGCAGGACATCGACTCCGCCCAGGTGATCTCCCTGGAGGACTTGGTGGGGCGCCGCGACCAGGACGACAGCCTGGACATCCTGGAAAGCCTGAGGGACGAGAGCGCCCCCGACCCCCTCGAGGAGGCTGAAAGACAGGAGTCCACCCTAAGTCTGTATCGGGCTATAGAAAGCCTTCCCGAGAGGGAAAAGGTGGTGCTGGTCCTTTATTACTTCGACGAACTCAGCATGAAGGAGATCGGGGAGGTCATGGAGATATCCGAATCAAGGGTCAGCCAACTGCACTCCTCGGCGTTGCGGAGCCTGCGCAGGCTCCTCGCGGGGACCGAGATCGGCAAGCGAACGGCGTGAGGCGCGGGTTGGCCCGTCGGTACCCTTCCCGCTGAACCTAAAGGGAAAGGCTAAGCACCTTCCTCACCGTTTCCACGACCTTGGCGGGCTGGAAAGGCTTGGTGATGAAGTCCTTCACGCCCATTCCCAGGGCCTCCAGCATCAAATGCTTCTCGCCCAGAGCGGTACAGACCACGATGCGGGCCTCCGGGTCCATGGCCATGATGTTCCTTATCGCACGCAAGCCGTCCATCTCGGGCATGTTTATGTCCATGATCACCAGGTCCGGTTTCCACCGGCGGTATTCCCAGAGGGCCTCGGCACCGTTCTCCGCCTCCACCACGTGCCGGAAGCCGTGCTCTTGCAGGATCTGCCGCAACAGGCTCCTGGTGAAAAGGGCATCGTCTGCTATGAGGATGGTGTGCGCCATCTTCCACCTCGTATGCCGTCCTACCTATCCTACCTATTTATCGGAAGGTTCGACTGCCCCTTTGATAACCACGGCTCACCCCTGCGCCCGGCGAAACCAAGCCCCTCTCCCCGAAAGCCACTCGACTGTCGATGCCATACGACCGCCCTGACCCGGTGGCAGGCCTTTTTCGGGGTACCTGGAAGGGAATTGTTATAATTATCAAAAGGATGCGTCATCGCCGGCAAAGTGGGTGGTTATCGGTCTGAAGACCGTCCTTACGGGAAACGGCTGAGTAAGGGCCATTCTCCCAAGGGAAAAAGGGGAAAGTTAAAACCTCAGGGCGGAGTCCGGGAACGGTGAACTCGGAAGTCAACTATCCCGAGGGATTCTACGAGACGCTCATCTGGTCCGTGCTGGACCTGATCAGCGTGCTAGACCCCGAGGGAAGGATGAAATACCACAGCCCCTCGATAAAGCACATCCTCGGTTACGATCAGGGCGAGCTTTACGGCAAGAACGTCTTCGACTTTGTGCACCCTGATGACCTTCAACAAAGCCTTGCCATATTCAGGAAGGCCCTACGTTCGAGGGGCAAAAGCGAGGTCCTGGAGCACCGCTTCCTACACCGGGACGGCCGGTGGCTTCACTTCGAGTCCGTGGGCTGGAACCTTTTGGACCATCCCCTGGTGGGTGGCATCGTGGTGACCTCTCGGGAGATAACCCAGAGGAAGCGTATGGAGGAGGAGCTACGGAGGTCGGAGGAGCTTTACCGCAAGCTGGTGGACATCTCCCCGGACGCCATCACCATGTCGGACCTGGAGGGGAACATCACCTTCGTCTCAAGACAGACCTTGACCCTGCACGGATACCAGCATGAAGGGGAGATGCTGGGCATGAACGCCATACACCTGGCCGCCCCCGAGGACCGCGAGCGGGCCCTTTCCGTTTACCGGCGGGTAATACTGGAAGGCCAAGTCCGCCATGCTGAGCTCATCGCTTTAAAAAAGTATGGGTCGAGGATCATCATAGAGATCAGCATTTCCCTCTTACAAGACGAGGAGGGAAATCCTCAGGCAATGGTGGCCTTCTCCCGGGACATCACCGAGAGGAAACGCATGGAGACCCTCCTCCAGCGGCGCAACGAGGAGCTGGAGGCCTTTGCCCACACCCTCTCCCACGACCTTCAGACTCCCATCGCGGTGGTGGAGGGATATGCCCGGGCCGCCCTGGAGGCGGACCAGGAGGG
>JAPWVA010000245.1 GCA_028275245.1 Actinomycetota bacterium | reverse complement strand
TCGCGCTGGGACCTACTTCCCACCGCCTCAAGCCGTCCCTCCCGCGGCTAGCGGCTCCCCCTCCGGTCGGTAAGAAACCACCTGGATGTCGCCGAAACGCTCCGCCTGCAAAAGGTCCACCTCCTCCCGCTTGAACAACTCCAGCAGGGCTAAAAAGGTGGCGATGACCTCTATGCGGAGCCTCAAACCGGAGGTAAGCTCCCGGAAGCTGGTCCTTCCCTTCTCCGCCAGGACGCGCCGGACTTTCTCCATGAAGTCGGTGATGTTCACCCGGATGGGAGCGATGTAGGAGACATCCACCGGCCTCTCCGCCCTGAGCAGCCGCCGCAGGGCCTCCCGAAGCATCTCCAGGGTGATGCCCGAGAGCACGTCCGGGACCATCCCACCCAGGGCTTCCTCATATTCCACCTCCCGGTAGAGGTAACGACACTCCCTTTCCCAGCGCTCTTGCAGCCACTCCCCCACCCGGCGGAACTTGCTGTACTCCACCAACCTCCAGAGGAGCTCCTCCCTGAGCTCGGCGGAAGAGACTTCCTCCTCCGCCTTTTCGGGCTCGGGGAGCAAACCTTCGGACTTGAGCTTGAGGAGGGTGGCCGCCACCAGCAGGAACTCGGTAGCCACCTCCAGGTCCAGCTCCCGCATGGCCTCTATGTAACGGAGGTACTCGTCGGTGATCTCCGAGACGGAGACCTCGTAGATGTCGATCTCCTTGCGACTTATGAGGTGCAGGAGCAGGTCGAAGGGCCCTTCGAAGGACCCCACCCTCACCAGGAAGGGAGCTCTTTCCGGCTCAGTCAATGCCCATTCGCCTCCGCACCTCGGATAGCACCCCGTCGGCCAGGGGCTGCACCCTTTCCTTCCCCTGCCGGAGCACCTCCCAGGCCAGGCCAGGCTCCTTCTCCAGCTCCCGGCGCTTTCTCTGGAAGGGGAGCAGATCCTCGATCACCCGCTCCGCCAAAAGACCCTTGCACTCCACGCATCCCCAGCCAGCGGCGCGACAGTTGCCCGCGATCTCCTCCAGGCGGTCGACGGAGTAGACCTTGTGCAGCTGGAAGGCACTACACCTTTCCGGTTCGCCTGGGTCCCGGCGGGTCCGGCGGGCGGGATCGGTAACCATGGAGAGCACCTTCTCCCTCACCAAGGAAGGTTCATCGTCCAGTCCTATGTAATTCTCGTAGCTCTTGCTCATCTTCCGGCCGTCGGTGCCGGGGATTCGTGGGGAAGGGGAAAGGACGGCCTGGGGCTCCTCGAAGGTCTTGCCGTAGAGGAAGTTGAACCGGCGCACTATCTCCCGAGTCAGCTCCAGGTGGGGAAGCTGGTCCTCCCCCACCGGCACCCTTTCCCCGCGCACGATGAGGATATCCGCCGCCTGGAGCACCGGGTAGCCTAAAAAGCCATGGGTGGCGATGTCCTTGTTCTTGAGTTGCTCCAGCTGTTCCTTGTAGGTGGGTACGCGCTCCAGCCACCCCAGGGGGGTGATCATGGAGAGGTATAGCTGGAACTCCGCTACCTGGGGCAGATCCGATTGCCGGTAGATCACCGAGCGCCAGGGGTCCAGGCCCACTGCCAACCAGTCCAGCACCATCTCCTCCACGTATTCCCGCAGCTTGTGGGGATCCTGGTACTCGGTGGTGAGGGCATGCCAATCTGCCACGAAGAAATAGCAGTCGCCCTCCTCCTGCAACTCCACCATGCGGCGGAGGTTTCCCCAGAGGTGCCCCAGGTGAAGCCTCCCCGTGGGACGGTAACCGCTCAATATCCGGCCCTTTCCCAAGTCACCCTCCTTCGTTACCTCCCGGGTGGCGCGACTGCGCCCCCGCCACCACCTTTCCGCTCTCCGCGGACTCTCCGTGGACATATTTTAACGGTAGGATGAGTCGTCTAAGGGTCGGGACGTCGCCCGCCCCCACGGGGATCGGCGTGGACTACCTGGTGGGAGCAGACATTTCCCTCCGTAACCCAGGGATTCCCTCCTGTAGCCAGGGCATGGGCCTGGGCCCCCGACATCGTGGGCCGGGGAGTACCAGCCTTTTGTATGTGATCTGTGATCGATACCACCCCCGGCCTGGGCATGGAGGCCGCGCAAGAGTCCGCACCTCCGGGGCAAATCCGACGAGAACCGCCCCGTGCATCCTCCCCCTGCCCACTGCAGAGCGCTCCCATCTGGCCGGGGATCATACCCCCGTCCCATTTGAGAGCCCCGGCCCTTCTTTAAAGGGAGTCGTCTGCCTCGGCCAAAAGCCTCGCCTTTGCGTCCCGGGGCCTTGCCTGGTGTCCCTCCACCAGGCGGGAGACCTCCTCGCTGCAGCCGGCCTGGCGTAGAAGCTCCGCCCCGATCTTTCCGTGGTGTAGCTGGATATAGAGGCCCCTCTTCCAGCCCCGGGGCAGGGAATAGGCCCTCTCCGTCCACCCGGACCCCTTCGCCTCCCCCTCCAAGGCCTCCGCCAGCGCCTCCAGCCGGGAAGGCAGGAACAACTCCAGGAACATGTAGAGGTAACGGGCAGGCGCCCTCAACTCCCGCCGGAGCTTGCCCACGTCGTGGAGCAGCCCGGCCCGGTACAACTCCGGGTCCCCCTCCCCCAGCCGGGAGGCCACCGCCAAGCTGTGGGCCAGGTCATAGCGGGAAAGGGACAAGAATAGTTCCCGCTCCAGCGGCGTCATCCTCATGGCCTCTTCCTCCGCCTGGCACCGCAGCCGGGGGGTAAGGGCCAGGAAGCTCACCCTTGCCTTGCCGGGTAGGTTTCTCCAGCTGTTGGTCACCCTTCCCACCTCTCGATGACGGATCTTCCGACACGCCAACTCCTCGAACTTCAGGTAGCTTACCTTAAAAGGTGTAGGGGAGGTGGAATAGGCGAAAACTGAGGTTCACGATGCCCCTCACCAGGCCTCCCAGGGGAAAGCCGAAAAAGGACACGATGACGAGGATGATGAATATCCCGTAGGGTTCGATAGACTGATAAGCCCGCCTCGCCTCGCCCTTCAGAAAGTATGCCACCACCCGGGAACCGTCCAGGGGAGG
>JAPWVA010000244.1 GCA_028275245.1 Actinomycetota bacterium | reverse complement strand
CTTAGAGCCTTCAAAAGTCCAGGGTTTTTGGCGCAACCACCGGTGACCACTACTTTTCCCTCCGGCCCCACCTTTCTGGTCAATGAGGAAAGCCTCGCCGCGATGGCCTCGTTGATCCCCGCCGCGATGTCCTCCAACCCTGTGCCCTCGTTCAAGAGGGTTATCACCTCCGACTCGGCGAAGACGCTGCACTGGCTGGTAATCCGGGCAGGGTTCCGGGAACTCTCGGACAAGGCGGCCAGCTCCTCCAATCCTAGGCCCAGCACCCTGGCCATGGCCTCGAAGAACCTCCCGGTACCGGCGGCACACTTGTCGTTCATGGCAAAATCGATGACCTTCCCGGCGGGGCTCAGCCTAATCACCTTGCAGTCCTGTCCCCCGATGTCGATTATGGTGCGGGCCTCATTGTCCAGGTGGAATGCCCCCAAGCCATGGCAGGTAATCTCGGATACGTTCTCGTCGGCGAATTTTATCCTGATGCGCCCATAGCCCGTTCCCACCACGTACTGAAAGTGGGTATCCGGGGGAAGACCAGCCCTCTCCAAGGCGGCGGCCAGGGCCCTCTCAGCAGTGACCTCCGGCCTCACCGCGCAGGGTATGACAGAGTACCCGATCACCTCGCCACCTTTGAGTATCAGGGCCTTTCCCGTGGTGGATCCCACGTCGCATCCGCATACCAGGTCTTCATATCCCATTGTGACCCCGTTTTCTTTGACCCCGGCTTCCCGGGCCTGCTTTCGCCTCAATTTTAACAGAGGCAGCTACCGGAGAACCTCCCGGCGTATCGCCCCGGGTGGCGGATAGACCTCTGCGTTGTCGTCCTCACCCCTTATCTTTTAATCTCGTAGTGCGGGGAAAAGCCGGGGCCAGGACCCATCCCCGGAGGGAAAGTGAGGCGGTGGTGTTTTCATGGATGTGTTCTACCTGGAGGCCAGGGACTTACCCGATGCATGGTTCCAATGCGTCTTCAATATCTTCGACCGGGGCAGGAGGTACCGGGTAGATCGGGGCAGCTTCGCCGGAAGCTGGCGCCTGGAGTACGACTTCGTGGTGGTGAGGATAAAGTACCCGGAGACCAGGCCCCTCATCCCCGACATACCCCCCGGGTTAGGACTGCCCCCACCCACGGACATGGACTATGTCAACGAATACTTGGAGAAGCTGTGTTGCGCGGCCTCCCGGGCGGAAAACGAGGACTACACCTACGGCATGTACCTGGAGAACCAGATCCAAGAGGTCATCAGGATGTACCGGGAGGAGGGATTCGGCACCAACCAGGCTTGCATGGCGGTGTGCGACCCCCAGTCTATCTACCTGGAGGACCCTCCCTGCCTGAGATTGATCGATACCCGGATATATCCCGAGGAAAGGAAGCTCCATTTCGTGGTCTACTTCCGGTCCTGGGACCTTTGGGCGGGCTTTCCCACCAACTTGGCGGGTATCCAACTCCTCAAGGAATACATGGCCGAGGAGATCGGCGTCGAACCTGGGGAGACCCTGGCCTTGTCCAAGGGCATGCACCTTTACGATTACGCCTGGGAGCTGGCCAAGCTTCGGGCTGGAAAGGCGTGAGGGAGGACATCTCTTTGAATAGCAAGGCGGGGACCTCGTGGGTTCCCGCAACCGACGGACCGCTCCTTAGGTAAGCGTTCCGGCCTGGTCATGGCCACCGGGAAGGAGACGCCCCAGTGGGAAAGGAGGTAGGAAGAGTTGGTGCATTCCCTGGCGGAAAAGTGCAACCGAATCCTGGAGGAGGAGGTCCCCTCTTTCTTCTCGACCCTTTCCGCCTTAGGAAGGGAACTTTACTACCCGGCGGGGATCCTTACCCAGACCAGGGAGGCCAGGGAAAAGGCCCACCGCCTAAACGCCACCATTGGGATTGCCACCGTCGAGGGGGAGCCCGCCTTCCTACCCTGTATCAGGGAGCACCTTCCCCTTCTCTCGCCGCGGGAGTCCTTCGATTACGCTCCCACTTGTGGTTTTCCCGCCCTGCGGGAGACCTGGAGGTCCCACCTCATGGAAGCCAATCCCCTCCTGGAGGGAAAAAGCCTTTCGCTACCAGTGGTCACATCGGGGCTGACCCATGCCCTGAGCATATGCGCGGACCTTTTCTGCGACCCGGGGGATCCCGTTCTCCTACCCGATCCCATGTGGGGGAATTACCGCATGATCTTCGGGACCAGGCGAGGTGCGGAGATCATCACCTACCGCCTCTTCGACAAGAGGTTCCGGATGAACCTGGAGGGCCTCGCCTCCATCCTCTCGGGCCTTGGGGGAAGGTCCAAGGCCCTCCTGGTGCTCAACTTTCCTCACAACCCCTCCGGTTATACCCCCACCGTCAAGGAAGCCCACCGCCTGGCGGACATCCTGGAGGGGGCAACTTCTTCCGGTACGTCCCTGGTAGTCATATGCGACGACGCCTACTTCGGCCTCTTTTACGAGGATGACGTGTTCCAGCAGTCCCTTTTCTCCCTGCTGGCGGATCGTGTCCATGGCCTTTTCGCCGTGAAGGTGGACGGCCCCACCAAGGAGGATTATGTCTGGGGCTTCCGGGTGGGATTCCTTACCTTCTCCATTCCTGGAGCCAGCGAAGCTACCTACCGGGCCCTGGAGGACAAGGTGGGGGGTATAATACGGGCTACGGTCTCCACCGGCTGCACGCCTTCCCAGTCCATCCTGCTCAGGGCCTTTTCCTCCCCACATTACCGCCTTGAGAAGGAGGAAAGGGTACGCATGATGCGGGAAAGGTACCAGGCCGCTAGAAAAGCTTTGGAGGCGGGACATTACGATAAACGCTTTCTCCCCTATCCATTCAATTCCGGGTATTTCCTCACTGTAAAGCTCCTGGAGGCGGCGGCGGAGCCGGTCCGCCGGCTTTTGTTGGAAAAGTATGGGGTGGGACTGGTCTCCGTGGGTGAGGAGGACATCCGCATCGCCTACTCCTGCCTGGAAGCCGGGGAAATCAAGGAGCTCTTTGATATACTTTATGATGCCGCCGGGGAGGCAGCATCCGCAGGAGGTAATGTG
>JAPWVA010000243.1 GCA_028275245.1 Actinomycetota bacterium | reverse complement strand
ATATTTGTGCCTTTTCACCTTGTCAAACCGGGTCCGCCTCCCCGGGTCCTCTGCGCTCGCCAACGGGCCACGATCCCGTCGTGCTCCAGTCAAAAAAGTGGGCCCATCTAAGATGAGTCCGTCTCCTGGGACCTCGATGAGGTTGTGCCGGGGCACAGGCTATCCCACGATGTGCTCTCCTCTGGCCCGGCACCCCAGGCTTGGCGGAAAGCCGTGCATCCTGTCCGAGGTGGCCGTGGGAAAATGGGCTTGAGGCGGAATGTCAGATGTATATCATATTCGCAGGAGGGCGAGCTACGGAGGCTGGCTCCCTCGAGGCTGTCTCGGTAGGACAAGTCGATGGACTTGAGATGTTTTTGCTGTTCTGGTTGGGAGCGCCGGTTTTCCCACCGATGACATCCGCGTTTTCTGGCCCAAAGGGCTAGGCGGGGAAGGGGGCCTTCAGTCAGCGGCGGCTCCTGGATGAGTCGGCGTTGAGGACGGCAGGCCTGGATAGAGGTGGCCCGCTCCGCCTGGTCCGGTGGAGATGGGGGAGGGAGGAGCATGAAGGAATCCACTAGGAGGGTTTTCCGGCTTCACGGCTGGAGGGTGGATCGGGCCATCCACAACTACCTCTACTTCGTATTCTACGACCTTTACGTCAAGGGGGCGCTCTACCTCACCCAGGTGATCGTCACCCTCTTCGGCCGCTTCCCCGCCACCCGCCATCTGGCCCGCTTCATCTTCGACCGCTACCACGCCAAGGTCCTCTCTTGGGGTGATCTTACCAAGATCCTCCAGCTGGAGGAAGCGGTGGACCTGGGCCCTGACACCACGGGTAGGATAATCCCCTTCCGCTACGCCAACCGCATCGTGCTGCGGGAACCCACCCACCTGGCGGTGATGGACTGCCCCTGCAAGTTGGAGCTGGACGACCCCTGCCAGCCGGTGGCCTCCTGCATCGCCGTGGGAAGGCCTCTCGTGGACTTCTGGCTGGAGCACTGCGAGAAGTACCACGTGAGGCGGATAACCCAGGAGGAGGCCTTGGACATCATCGAGCGGCACCGGCAAAACGGGCACATCACCCAGGCCTTCTTCAAGGTGGCCACCGGGGGGAGCATGGGAGTGATATGTAGTTGTTGTCCCCGCTGCTGCGTGAGCATGCGGGCGACGGCGCTGGTACGGAAGATCAAGGGAGCGGAGGGCATATCCCAGTACGCGCCCTCCGGTTACAAGGTGGCCCATGACCCAGGAAGCTGCCGGGCCTGCGGGAGCTGCGCTGAAACCTGTCACTTCGGAGCGGTAGAGTTCCGTGAGGGAAGGCGGCTTTACCACCCGGAGAAGTGCTACGGCTGCGAGCTTTGCGTGGAAAGGTGCCCCGCGAAGGCTCTTTCCCTCTTCCTCCCGGAGGGGGGCCTGCTCCCCCTGGACCTGGAGTTGGCAGGGAGGATGCTCACGGGCGGTAGGAGTTGAGATGGCGGTGACATGGGAAGCCAGGACGGCGGATCTCCCCGCGGGTGCCGGGAGGTCCAGCGGGAACCCGCTGGCGGATGCGCCAGCCGCATAGTAGCGAGAATGGGGAAAACTCCCGCTGTTATTAAAAGGCGTGGTCGGGTAAACGCCAGAGTGGCTGGAGTGTAATACCAATATATGCCAGGATATATCTGGTAAAGCAAGGGAAGGAGGCGTTCGCCACAGCGAGAACCGGATTCAGGGATTGAGTGGCTGGGACCCCAAGACAGATCGCGGACTGGATCGATGGATGTGGATACCGAAAAGGGAGGGAGGCGAGAGATGAAGACACTGGCGGTGACGGGATGTTCGGGTTACATCGGGGGCCGGATCATGGAACACCTGGAGGAAGCGGATTGGGCCGGTAAGGTCATAGGCATCGACGTGAAGCCCCCAGCGAAATGGTGGAAGAAGCTAGAATTCTATCCTCTGGACGTGAGGAGTCCCGAGCTGTTGAGCCTGCTCCGGGATAACAGGCCTCAGGTCCTGGTACACCTGGCCTTCATCGTGAACCCCTTGCGCGACGAGAGGGAGATGCACGACATAGACGTGAGGGGCACCGAGAACGTCCTGCGGGCAGCGGCGGAGGCCGGGGTGGAGCACCTGGTCATCGCCTCCTCCAGCTCCGCCTTCGGGGCCTTCCCCGACAACCCGGAGTGGCTTACGGAGGACCACCCTCCGAGGCGCATGCCCAACTACACCTACGCCAGCGACAAGTACGAGGTGGAGATGATGGCCAAGCGATTCATGGAGGAGAATCCCGGGGTGAGGGTGGCGGTGATACGTCCCTGCATCGTCTACGGGCCCAACGTTGACAACTACCTCTCCCGCTTCATACTACGCCTTCCCGCGATGCCCTCGGTGGACGGTCAGGTCCCGCAGATGCAGTTCGTGCACGAGGAGGACGTGGCCGAGGTCTTCCTGAAGGTCATCGAGACCGGTGCGGCTGGCTACTTCCACTCCTGCGGGGAGGGGACGGTGGGCATCGACGAGATAGCCGCCATGGCGGGAAAGCCCTTGGTCAAGGTGCCCGCCCGCATCGCCTACCCCCTGGTGGACCTACTCTGGAAGGCCCGTTTTCCCTTGATAGAGGGACCCTCGGGGATGCTGGACTTCATCCGCTACCGCTGGACCATCTCGGACCAGAAGACCCGGGAGGCCTTGGGTCTGGGGCCTAGGAGGTCTAGTCAGGAAGTGGTGGAGGAGATGCTCAGGACCCACCGCTCTAAAAGGGGACCCGGGCTTTTGGGCCGGAGGGGAGCCACTTGACCCCTCTGCCGTTTGCTGCCTCGGGGGAGGCGAAGGTGACACGAGGCCGCTCGGGGACGCGGCAGGCCCCCTGGCGGCTTCCTCTACTTGCCAAAGAAACCGCGACCGTCGGGTGATCGGTTACCCTTTCCCCTTACCCTTTCACCCCGCCGGATGGCGAGGCGTTCGGATGGCGAGACAGCTCATCCCCCCTGGCCTCGCTATGACCGACAGTGGGTTTACCCGGTGTCGGTAGTGGAGAGGCCGATGGGGCTACTAGCCCTTGACTCTTGCTATGACCGTTAGAGGGGTTTTACGGTCA
>JAPWVA010000242.1 GCA_028275245.1 Actinomycetota bacterium | reverse complement strand
GGTGATCCTTGGCTATGTGCAGCTTCTCCACCTCGGTGTAACCGGGGAGCTCCAGCACCTCCATGCGGTCCAGCAGGGCGGGATGGATGGTCACCGAGGTGTTTGCGGTGGTGATGAACATCACCTTGGACAGGTCGAAGGGGACGTCCAGGTAATGATCGGAGAAGGAATGGTTCTGCTCCGGGTCCAAGACCTCCAGGAGGGCCGCCGCCGGGTCCCCGCGGAAATCAGCCCCGATCTTGTCCACCTCGTCCAGCATGAAGACGGGGTTGTTGGAACCCGCCTTTCGTATGCCCTGGATGATACGTCCCGGGAGGGCGCCTATGTAGGTCCGCCGGTGGCCTCGGATCTCGGCCTCGTCGTGCATGCCGCCCAGGGAGACGCGGACGAACTTCCTGCCCAAGGCCCGGGCTATGGACTGACCCAGCGAGGTCTTTCCCACGCCTGGCGGGCCCACGAAGCAGAGGATGGGACCCTTCATGTCCTGCTTCAGCTTCCTCACTGCCAGGTACTCAAGGATCCGGTCCTTGACCTTCTCCAGGTCGTAGTGATCCTCGTCCAGGATCTTCCTGGCCCTCTCAATGTCCAGGTTGTCCTCGGTGCTGACGTTCCAGGGGAGGCTGGTAAGCCACTCCAGGTAGGTCCTGGCCACGGTGTACTCGGCGGCGGCCACCGGCATCTTGGCCAAACGATCGAGCTCCCTCTCCGCTTCCTTCCTGGCTTCCTCCGGCATGCCGCTCTTCTCGATCTTCTCCCGGAACTCGTTTATCTCCATGGTGCGCTCGTCGATCTCGCCGAGCTCCCTTTGGATGGCCTTGAGTTGTTCCCGCAGCCAGTACTCCCGCTGGCTCTTGGACATCTCCGTCTGGATCTGAGATTGGATCTTGGAACCGATCTCTAGGATCTCCAACTCCCGGTTAAGGTAAACGGTGAGCTTTTCCAGCCTCTCCCTTACGTCCAAGGCCTCCAGCAGTTCCTGTTTCTCCTCCAGGCTGAGGTTGATGTTGGATGCGATGAAGTCGGCCAGATTGTGGGGCTCAGATATGTTCATGGCGGCGATGAATATCTCATTGGGAAGGTAGGGTGCCATCTGCACGATGTTTTTGAACTGGGCCAGGATGTTGCGGGCCAGTCCCTCCACCTCGATGGTGCGTTCCACCTTCTCCTTGACCTTCTCCACCCTGGCCTTGAGGAAGGGATGGGTCTGCACGTAGTCCACGATGCGGATGCGGTGGACACCCTGGACGAACAGCTGCATGGAGCCGTCGGGCAACTTCAGCATCCTGATTATGGCCGCCGCCGTGCCCACCTGGTACAGCTGCTCCGGTTGCGGGTCCTCCACCTCCTCCCGGGCGGCCACCGCGGCCACCATCCGGTCGGAGGTGAGGGCCTCGTCTATCATCTTCACCAGCTCCTCCCGGGTGACCAGCAAGGGGACGATGATATGGGGATATATCACCGTGTCCTTGAGCGGGAGGACCGGCAACACCTCCGGTATGTAAGGCTCTTGCATTCCCGAGGTATGATGGTTGTTGGGCAAGGTTTACCTCCTGTCTACTCCCGTCACTAGGTCGTGGCCCTAGGCACCCTGCTCCTTCTCCTTCGTGCCCGCCGCCTCCACCTCCTTCTCCGGGGAGGCCTTGGGAAGAAAGACTTCCAGGAATCCCTTGCGGTATACCGCCCTGGCCGCCTCGCAGTCCACGTCCACGGGAAGCTGGAAATCGCGCCGGAAGTCGCCGTAGTCAATCTCCAAAAGGTGGGTGTTGGACATGCCGGCAGGCCTTTTCTGGTTCCTCCGGCCCCTCAAGGTGAGTACCCTACCCTGCACTACCAGCTCCACCTCCTCTTCCTCCACCCCCGCCAGGTCCACGATCACGTGCAGGCCTTCCTCGGTTTCGTAGATGTCGCACTTGGGCTCCCAAGCCCGAACAAAAACGGCGGATGGCATCTTCCAGCGGGAAAACTCCCGGAAGAACCTCTCCATGTCGTTACGGAGGTTGAAGGGATCCGGGAAGTCGTACGGGGTCCAAGAGTCCTCGGGCACTGCCGTTCCTCCTTTCGAGGCAGGTCATCCGATGCCTATCTAATTATACCCGGGCTTGTGGGGGTAGGCCTCGGGGAAAACGTGGAGGGGGAGGGAAAGGGGAAGGGAAAGCAAGCATTCGAGGAGATCACGAACCTCGTGGGTTGGCCCGGGTGTGATTCCTTCTGTGGGATCCACCGGGAATGGCTTTGGGATCGAACATGAGCTCCGGACGAGAAAGTTTCATGGGAACTTGAAGTCTTTGCCCAGCACCAGCACCACGCCGACCTCGTGCTTGCCGGTGACGGCGCTGTCCTCGGAAAGGGCCGATGGGTCGATACCCAAGGCGTCTGCTAACTTCCTTGCCGTGGAGGCGGCACCGCCGCAATAGAAGACCCTGGTCT
The DNA here is from genome assembly GCA_028275245.1 of Actinomycetota bacterium. GTDB lineage: Bacteria > Actinomycetota > Geothermincolia > Geothermincolales > RBG-13-55-18 > JACVJK01. Next base: position 649 of record JAPWVA010000242.1, on the reverse strand, counting down.
TGGAGTAAACCTGGCTGGCGTTGCCCACTTTAGCCACGATAAAACCGTGATCCTTGAGGTAATCGGACACCCTTCCCGCCAGCCCATCCACCCGGGCACCGTTGAGCACCGCCACGGTAGGCTCATCCACCAGGTCCCCCGGCGAACTCGTGCTCTCCTCCTCCACAGGTTCCTTCACGCTGCAGTACCTCTTGATGTTTGCGAAGAGCTTGCGGGTCTCCTCCTGGTCGTGGATGAAGTACCAGGGCTGACCGGGTGCCGGCTTCGGTGAGTCCCCCGGAATGGTGGCGAACTCCACGTCCTCCGTCTTCATGCCCTGGAGCAGCTCCGCCAGGGTGAATATCATCTCGGGCTGGAGGGTGGTGTTCAGGTACTTGACCGTGGCGTCGAGGAGGTTTAGTAGGGTCCTGGTGTCCCGGATGGAAAGCGCCTTTTCCAGCAGGGCTTTCATGAACTTCTTCTGGTTCTCGATGCGGTCCAGATCCCCCCGGGGCAGCTTCCTGCTCCTCACCACTATAAGGGCCTGGTCGCCGTTGAGGATATAGTCCCCCTTGGGAAGGTAGCCCACCAGGGGGTCGTTGATAGTAGAGTCCAGGTGGAAGGGAACCCCACCTATGGCATTGACGATGTTCTTGAAGGCTTCGAAGTC
>JAPWVA010000241.1 GCA_028275245.1 Actinomycetota bacterium | reverse complement strand
CCAACGGGAAGGCCTCTGCGGAGAGGCTCCGCTTCAAGATGGACTTTTACCGGGCCTTTCTCGAGCACGTGCGGACCTTCCTGGATAAAGGGAGGAAGATAGTGGTGTGCGGCGACTTCAATACCGCTCACAGGGAGATAGACCTAGCCCGACCCAAGGAGAACAGCAAGGTATCCGGTTTTCTGCCCGAAGAGAGGGCGTGGATGGACGAATTCGTGGCCGCCGGCTTCGTGGACGCCTTCCGTCTCTTCCATCCCGAACCCGGGCATTACACGTGGTGGGACTTGAAGACCAGGGCCCGGGAGAGGAACGTGGGCTGGCGAATCGATTATTTCTTCGTGAGCGAGAACTTGGCAGGGCAGGTAGAGGATTGCTTCATATTGCCAGAGGTGAGGGGATCGGACCACTGCCCGGTAGGGCTGAGGTTGAGGCTGGAACCTTGAGTAAGGGGGCCCTGATCGCTTCGGAGGGAGCCGTTTTCCACGGCAAAGGGCCGGGAGTTGGCTACTAGAGGTGCGCGGCTGGGCTGGGTGGGGCCCGGGCAGTGCCACCGCCCCGAGGGTCTGAGGTTCATGTTGGAACCTTGAAGAAAGAGGCCTTGATCGCTTCGGAGGGAGCCAGGGCTGACCCGTGGTCAAGCGGGGCTGAGTCCCACTCCTTGGACTTCTTCGTGACCCTTTGACCCAGCGGAAACTGGCCTGAAGGCGGCCGGACGAGGACGAGGGGCGCCGCATCGTGGGAAGCCTGGAGGAAAGCCGCTTCCCTGCGCGGGCGGTTTAGGTCGCGGTGATCAATTTCCTTTACCTTCCAGACCTTCTCCCTCGGCCCCGTCCAGCGGCACGGAGAAGGAGAACACCGAGCCCCCTCCTGGCCTAGGCTCCTGCCATATCCTTCCACCGTGGGCGTTCATTATGAGTCTGGCTATGTAAAGGCCCATGCCTATGCCGGGGGAGGAATGGTGCATGGCGTCTTCCACCTGGAAAAAGCGGTCGAATATCCTCTCCCGCAGCTCCTCGGGCACGCCCGGGCCCCGGTCGGCCACCCTGACGATCAGCTCCCCGTCGCCCTCTTTCGCCGATACCTCCACCTCCGAGCCGCCGGGGGAGAACTTGACGGCGTTGTCCAGCAGTATCACCAGGACCTGCCTCACCCTCTCCCGGTCCGCCCTGACCCTGGGAAGCGTCGGGGGAAGGCTCACGGTGAGGGTGACGCCGGGCTGACGGACTCTCATCTCCTCCACGACCTCCCGGATCAACCGGGGCAGGTCGATCTCCTCCCAGCTCAAGGACAACCCCCGCCTTTCCAGCCGGGCCGCTTCCAGCAGTTCCTGGACCAGGGAATCCATTCTCTCCACTCCCTCCCCCAGGGCTTGGAACAGCTCGGCTCTCTCCGCCTCCTGCAATTCGCAGTGGTGGACCCGCAGCAGGTCAGCGTATCCCTTGATAATGGTCATGGGGTGGCGGAGCTCGTGGGAGGCTATGTCGATGAAATCGCGCAGCTCCTCTTCGTGGGCAAGCCTCTCCTCCTCCACTGAGAGGGCCCGGGCGAGGATGCGCAGCACCTCCGCGTCGTCGCGGCCCAGCTCGCGCCGAGAGTCGAAGGCGATCCCCAGGACCCCCTTCAGCTCTCGGCCGTGGGCTGTAGCGGTGGCGTAGTAGCAGGGGGGATGGCCCGAGACCAGGCCGGTCTCGGGGAAGGCCCTCAGCATACCCGAGAGTTCCGGTGCCTCCCCGGTAGAGGCAGCCACGTGTTCTGCCAGCCTTTTCCATGCAGAGTGGTTCCTCGGGCTGAGCCTCTCGAAGCCCTGCGCACGGAGGGTGGAGTAGATGAACATGTTCCCATCGTCGAAACGTGTGTAGTGGGCCTCCAGGGCCCCTAGCAGCTCGGCGGCGGTAGCGGTTATCCTGGCCATGTTGGCCAAGGCGTCCTCGCCCATGCCGAGGAAGCAGGCGTTTATCTTCTCCAGTCTCTCCTGGAAGCGCCTCCTATCGGTGATGTCCCTGACTATGGCCTGAAAGAAGATGTGATCGTCGACCCTGATGCTCCTGGCGCTGACCTCCACGGGGAAAACGCTACCATCCTTCCTTTTGTGCTCCGTCTCGTAGATGACCCCCTCGCCCGCTCTCTTGAGGAGTTCGTCCCCGAACGCCGGTGGACCGTCCCCTGCCCTTATGTCCCGCACCTCCATGCCCAGGAGTTCCTCGCGGGAATAACCGTAGGCCTCCAGTGCCCTCTCGTTGGCCTCAACCACCCTTCCCTCGCCGTCCAGCAGGAGGATGATGTCGTTGGCGTGCTTAGTCAGGTACTCGAAGTGCTGGGCGAGGGCCCTCTTTTCCGCTTCCAGCGTGTACTTCGCCTTGTAGAGCTCTCTTTGGTGCATGACCCTCATGGCGACCAGGAGAAGGGCGAGGAAGAGCAGCAAGAGGAGCAGGAGGGATATCACCAGGTAGTTCCTGATGTGTATGGGGGCCTCGAGCTCCGCCACGTCCACCTTTGCCGCCATCTTCCAGCCCGTGCCTGGGATCTCCTCAACATAGGCGAGGACCCTTTTCCCCCGGTGGTCATTGCCTTCGAAGATGCCACGATGGCCTGAGATGGCAGCCAGGGCGAGCTCGTCCCGGGAACCGGGATCCGAGCGCAGGTTCATGGCGGTGCCGCTGCGGTGCCTCAGCTCGTTCAGGTACAGGGCTCCGCCGTTGTCCTCCCTGACGAGGATCGTCTCCGCCGTATCGCTCCGTATGGGCCAGGATTGCAGGAGGGGGAATAGGGTGCGATAAGGGTCGATCCTGAGGAGGACCGCGCCGCAGACCGTGCCGTCCCCGGCGGGGATGGGAGCCGCCATCTCCATGTGGATGCCCTGGACGGAGTATTGGTAGAGAAGGTCCGAGAGGACTGGCTCCCCTCGGGCCATAGACAATTCCAATATATGGATTGTATCGGGCCCGAAGGGTTCGGGGGGCCCGGGATAGGACTGGATGACGTTGATTCCCGTGTCCACCAGGTAGAGGCTTCCGTAATTGTCCGGGTCGAGCCGGGAGGCGAGCCAGCGGAGGATCTCCTCCTTTAGCTTCTCATCCCGGGGATCCA
>JAPWVA010000240.1 GCA_028275245.1 Actinomycetota bacterium | reverse complement strand
TAGGAAGATATACCTCCGGGTGGCCCCTAGGTTCTTCGGGGAGCTCACCGTGCGCTACTACGGGGACATGAAGACGGGAGACAAGAAGACCAACTCCCCCGGCACCACGGAGATATGGGTGGATGGGCAGGCCAGCCTGTTCCCCCCAGCCTTCTCCTGGGCCCGGGTCTACGCGGCCACCACCGGGAGCAGGAATTGGAACATCTACACCGGCACCCTCATCAAGAGGATAAACCAGCTCTTCGGATGGGACCTGGGGGCCATATACACGGGCAACGTGGTCAACCAGCCCGGCTGCGATGAGGTCTACATCCCGGAGCCCAACTACGAGTACTACCGGGCCCTGGCCCAGGAACAGGGGAACTACTTCGTGGGGAACAAGACCTTGAGCGGCAACCTGGGCTCCTACGGCACCTCCTCGGTGACGGTCTTCTACGTCACGGGGAACCTGACCATCAACGGTTTCGCCTGGAACCAGCCCAACATGAAGGGTATCTTCGTGTGCGAGGGGAACGTGACGGTCAACAACAACCTGCAGTTCTGGAACAACTCCAAGTTCCAGGTCATCGCCAAGGGCAACATCACCTTCAACAACGACTGGACCTTCCTCAGCCTGGCCAGCACCAACGAGTTCTTCTTCTACGCCGGGGGAGACGTGACCGTCGACCTCAGGATGTTCGGCGGCCAGAAGTGCCAGATCACCGCCCTGCGCAACGTGAACATATATAGCTCCGAGAACGCCTTCTCCTTCGCCGAGCTCAACTACATGGCCCCGGACATTGACGTGGCCGCCTTCCCCATCAAGCTGACCGTGAGGAACTGGAGGGAGGTGCCCTCCGAGGGGGCTTACTTGGAGAGGTCTGGGGAAAAACCCCTTTACTCCGCCGCGCCGGTGAAGGGCCCTGGTATCCCGGCCCCGGGCTGGGCGGTGCTCCCCGATAGGCGGAGGCTCTCCTGAGCCGCCAAGGCCTCGGGATGGGCGGGGTTTTCCCACCTGCCCGTGCGGCGATCCCGCTCATCGGCCCCGTGGATCCTCTCCCATATCCCTCTCTCGTCTCTTCTCACCGCTCCCTCGCCCGAACTGTGAAGGGGAAAGGGGATTGAACTATAATATTCGCGCGATCCTGACCGGCGGGAGAGCTCCCGGGCGAAGCGGGGAAAACGAGGCCGAGAGACAGGAGGAATGAAGATGAGAAGCAAGTTCGCGGTAGCGGTGGCGGTAACTGTCCTGGTGTTTTCCGGCTTTGTCCTGGCCGGTTGCGGCGGAGGTGGATCCGAGGGTCACCGGGATCCCTCCCAGCCCATCGTGGTCGAGAAGGGGTCCGAGTTCACCATAGTGCTTCCCTCCGAGCCGGAGGCGGGATATGCCTGGAGGCTGGCGGAGCCGCTGGAGGAAGAGATCGTGACCCTGGTGAAGAGGGAGTTCCGGGAGGCGGAGGAGGAGAAACCCGGGGAGGAGAGGTGGACGTTCAAGGCCCAAGGATTGGGCGTCACCCATATAACCTTCGCCTACGGTAAGGTCTGGGCACGGGAGGAAGCGAAGGCCGGCGAACGGGAGGGCGCCGGTAAGGAGAGGAAGGAAAGCTCTCCCAAGGCACCGGAGACGGGGGAGATCCAGGCCCCCGGACACCAGGATTTCGTGAAGGCGGCGGCATCCCGGCAGGAGGAAACCCCCGCTGAGCCCTCCGGCCCCCTCGCCGAGGAGGCGGAGGAGACCAGGGTGACCTTCAAGGTGGACGTGCGCAAGAAGGGGAGTACCGGAAAGGAACCCAAGAGATTCAAGGACACATCCGAGGAGATATCGGTGGAGAGAGGTCACAAGTTCTCCGTGGCGTTAGAGCTGAAACCAGCTGAGGGACTGGCCTGGAGATTGGCAGAGCCCCTGCCTGCGCAGCTACGCCTGTTGGAGGTGGAGTACGAGGAGAAGGAGAAGGCCCACGGGGAAGGGCATTCCGTGGGCGAGGAGACCTGGGTGTTCGACCCTGTGGAGGCGGGCGAGGCCGAGCTTCGCTTCCGCTTGGAGGATGCTGGAGGAAAGGTCAAGGAGGAGAAGACTTTCCGGGTCAAGGTTGAGAAAGAGGAGGAGTCCTCTTCCGGGGGGCACTGAGCGGGCGGTTTCGGAGGGGAGCCGCGCCTGCGGCCAGCATGCTTGTCCGCATTTTTCGAAGAAGGGGGGCGGCGAAGCGCCGCCCTCTTTCTTCGTGTCAAGAGCTTAGTTGTACCGGGTCCGTGAGGTCACTCCCATTGGCTTTTCCTGGGACCTTGCGGAGACCTGGATCTCACTTCAGGTTTCCCTTCAGGAAGACCATGGAACGAGGCGGGTCCCCCGTGGGGGAGAGCGGGTATATGGCGGTCGACACCACCGTGGATGAGGATTTGCCACCTGGCACTGCTTACGGACCTGACTCCACCCTGGTATCGTTTCCGTGGGGGCGATCCGTAAGAGGGGGCCGCTCTTTTTAACCTCCCTACCTGGGGACGGTCCTGGCCGCGCTGGAGGAAGCGGCGACGAGGCTGGTGGCCGAGGGAGGCTCGCCGGCTGGTCTGACACGGGGCGGGAGATGATCGCTTGCGGATCGCGGTGACGCGCCGCCGGCCTACCTTTCGGTTAAGAGACCTGGGCTCACTTGTATGCCCCTTCCCGGCGGGGTCACCCGCCGGCGAGTATGAAGAAGGAGGGCGTCTCAATGGACGCCCTCCTTGGCTTTCCCCTCTTAGACGGGTCTATCCGGCCATCTTGCGGGCCAGGAAGAAGCCCCCGGCGATGAGGGCCAGCCCGATGATGATGGTCAGCACCAGGCCGGTGACCCAGCTACCGCCCTCCTTGTAGGAATAGGTGGGCTTGGTCTGGTAGATGAAGCGCACCGTGCCGCTTCCGCCCTCGGGGTCGCCTAGGAAGTGATTGAACTCCTCGGCCCTCTCCTCGATGGCCTTCACCTTGGCCAGGTTCAAGTTGATGTTGCCGAGGAAGTACTCCAGGCCCTTGATCAGGGCCGAGGTCCCCTCGTCAGTGGCCTTGGCCATCCCCTCGCTTAGCTTTCCGAGGCCGTCCTTTATCTTGTAGGTGCCGTAGAGGAGAGTCCCCTCAGTGC
>JAPWVA010000239.1 GCA_028275245.1 Actinomycetota bacterium | reverse complement strand
CAGGGGAGCTGGGAGCGGGAAAGACCTGCTTCGTCAGGGGCCTGGCCTGGGGGCTGGGAGTAGAGGAAAGGGTTACCAGCCCCACCTTCGTCCTTATAAGGGAATACCGGGGGAGGCTCCCCCTCTATCACCTGGACGCCTACCGGTTGGAGGGTCCTGGGGACCTGTTAATGCTGGGGGTGGAGGAGTTGGCGGAGGGAGAGGGCGTGCTGGTCGTGGAGTGGGGAGACCGGGTGAGGGGATTCTTCAGGGGCGATTACCTGGAGGTAGTCATGGCCATAAAGGGGGACTCGGAGAGGGAACTGGCCTTCATCCCCCGCGGCGGTGGTTGGGAGGAAAGGCTGCGCGGGCTTTTCGACCGCCCCCGGAAAAATTGAGGAACAGAGGAGGCGGTCACGGGCTCGGAAGGAGCGAAGCTGGGGATGAGCGAACTTGGAGGCATGAACGTTCTGGCTCTTGACCTCTCTTTCCCAGAAGGGGTAGTGACTCTCTCCTTCCGGGGGAAGGTCTTCTGGAGAATGGTGGAGGGAAGCCGCCGGGCCGCCGATCTTTTCCCCTTGGTCTCGGACATCCTTTCCGAGGCGGGCGCTGATAGGGGGTCCATCGAGGCCTTGGGCGTGGGGAGAGGCCCCGGGGCCTTCACCGGGGTGAGGGTGGCGGTGACGGCGGCCAAGTTCCTGGCTTGGGCATGGGACCTCCTCCTGGTGGCACCCTCCAGCCTGGAGACGATTGCCTTTTCTTTGCGGGAGGAGGGTCTGGTCTGTCCCTGCATGGACGCCCGGAGGAAGGAGTTCTACTTCGGCCTCTATCGCCGCGAGGGGGATTCGTTACGGGTCGTGGAGGGACCCTTGCTGGGCTCGGTGGAGACGCTGAGGGAGAAACTGCTGGACTGGTACGAAACCTACCGTGAGGACATCGCCCTGGCGGGGAACGCGGGCCAAGACGTGGTCGGTGGCCTGCCGTTGGGGGAGCCCCTTTACATGGACGGTCCCTCTCCGGAGGGCTTGCTGGGGGCGGTAATTGCCCACTTGAGGGAAAAGGGGCTGGTCCGTCCTATGGAGCTACTACCCCTTTACCTGCGCCGTCCGGATGCGGAGGAGAAGCAGTGCTGCCGGGGAGCCTGAGGGATATCCGCATCGAGCCCATGGGCCTGGGGGATCTGGAGGAGGTCCTGCGGCTGGAAAGGGAGGCGTTCAAAAGCCCTTGGACCCGGGGGATGTTTCTGGCGGAGCTGGAGGCCCCCGAAGGAAGGTACCTGGTGGCCAGGAAGGAGGGTGAGCTAGTGGGATACGGCGGGATAAGGGTATTTCTGGACGAGGCCCACCTGATGACTTTAGCGGTGAGGGAGGAGACGAGGAGGAGGGGTCTGGGAACCCTCCTACTGGCCCGGCTGGTGAGGGAGGCGGCTCGCATGGGTGCCCGCTTCATGACCCTGGAGGTGAGGCGGTCGAACCTTCCAGCCATATCCCTTTATCGGAAATTCGGCTTTCGCGTCACGGGGGTGCGTAGGGGATACTACGGGGATAGTGGGGAAGACGCACTGGTGATGGAAGTGGAGGGCATCGACGAGGAAGGATACGTCTCCATGTTGGAGAGGATGGAGCGCTCCCGGGGGAAAGGGTGTTGAACGGCAAAAAACCCGGCTTGGTGCTGGGCATCGAGACCAGCTGCGACGAGACCTCCGCCGCGGTGGTGCGGGAAGGGAAGGAGGTCCTCTCGCTGGTCATATCGTCCCAGGCCAAACTTCATTCCCGCTATGGTGGAGTGGTACCGGAGCTGGCCAGCCGGGCCCACCTGGAGGCCCTGCTGCCCGCGGTGGAGGAGGCCCTGGGAGATGCTGGGGTGGGCCTCGAAGACCTGGATGCCGTGGCGGTGACCCGCGGTCCCGGACTCATCGGGTCCCTCCTGGTGGGGCTTACCGCCGCCAAGGCCATCTCCTTCGCCATGGACCTTCCCTTGGTTGCGGTGAACCACTTGGAGGCCCACATCTACGCCGCTTTCCTGGAATATCCCGAGCTGGAGCCGCCCCTAGTGGCCTTCGTGGTCTCCGGGGGGCACACCTTACTGGTGTACATGCCCCGGCACCTGGAGTACGAGGTCCTGGGAGAGACCCTCGATGACGCAGCGGGAGAGGCATATGACAAGGTGGCCCGCATACTGGACCTGGGTTATCCGGGGGGACCGGTCATAGACCGGTTGGCCAGGGAAGGAGACCCGCATGCCATACCTTTCCCCAGAGCACTGATGCGGGATGGGACATACAATTTTTCCCTTTCCGGCCTGAAGACGGCGGTGGCCCAATACGTGCGAAAGGCCAGGGAGTCAGGACTGCCCTTGCGGGTGGAGGACGTGGCCGCTTCCTTCCAGGCGGCGGTCGTGGAAGTCCAGGTGGAGAAGATCACCCGGGCTGCCCGGGAAAAAGGGGTGGACCGGGTGGTCCTGGCGGGAGGGGTAGCGGCCAACACCTACCTCAGGGAAAAGTTACGGGAGGGCCTTAAGGAGTTGGGGGCGTCCCTTTATCACCCATCCATCAAGCTGTGCCTGGACAACGCGGCCATGGTGGCCTCCCTGGGTTACCGACTCCTGGGGGAGGGCATGATTTCCAGCCTGGAAGTGGAGGCATCCGCCGTCCTCCCCCTGGGTAGCCGGTGAGGTCCGTCCCGCACCATCCTATTAGAGGCACGGGATTCTCGCTTTCCTCCACCCGAGCATTCCAGCTCCTCCCGCAGGTAGGTATTGGCTTGAACTGCCACTCGTCCTCCCGCCACGAGGATGCCGGCGGCGGCTTCCAGGGTCTCCCTTTGGTCGACCCCTCCCTACGATGCTCTGCGGACGTGTACCCCGATGCATGGCTCGCCCATCAGGGCTACAAATAGCCCATCAGGACTACAAATACCCACCGGAATCAACCGTTTGGAGTTCAAGCCGAACGTCTCAGCTCCAGACCACATTGCAGGTCCTGGAAGGCCATCATCAGCCGCGGGAGTTCCCCTCCCATCGATGTAAGGATTGGTCGGTTCCCTCTGCCCGTTCTCACCTCCCTGGCTTGCCGGTGTCTTTCTTCCCCTTTAGCGAAGATTCAAATGATGCACCCCTTGACCTATC
>JAPWVA010000238.1 GCA_028275245.1 Actinomycetota bacterium | reverse complement strand
AGCATGGCCGCCACCTTCACCGCCCTCTCCGGGCTGGTGTAGACGCACAGCCTGTCCCCCCCGCAGGATCCCCCCTCGAAGAGCTCGTCCTCCCTTTGGGGCATCCCCACGGTGATGATGGGCTTTCTCGTGATCTCCACCAGTCCGGCCACCCGGCGACGGAAGGCCAGGGTCATCTCCCTCACCCGCTTCCTTCTCTCCTCGACCCCGGGGCCCTCGTCCGGGAGGCTGAAGGCCCCCGCCGCGTTGACGCTCCCCAGGGCTATCACCATGTCGTAGGCGGGGGAGGAGGCTACGATCTCCAGGCACCGGGCGTGGGCTGCCAGGTCGAAAAGCCCCACCATGTCCACCGGGTTGCCCCGGCTCCAGTAGGGGGGGAGGATGCTGTCCAGTTCCGTCCTCACCTCCTGGGGAAGGGGTACCACCTCCAGGCCGCTCCTCTCGCAGAGGTCCGCGGTCACCACCCCCCAACCTCCGCCCCAGGTGAGGATGGCCACCCTCCCGCCGCGGGGGAGGGGGAGTTTGGCCAGGGCATCTGAGAAATCCAACATTTCCTCGGTGGTCTCAGCCAGGATCATACCCGACTGCCGGGCCACCCCTCGGAACACCTCATCCGACCCCGCTAGGACGGCACTGTGGGAAGCCGCCGCCCTGCTCCCGGCCCGGGTTCCTCCCGCCTTGTACACCACCACGGGCTTCCGGCGGGATATCCTCCTGATCACCTCTGCCGTTTCCCTGGGCCTGCGGAACCCCTCCACGTAGAGGAGCACCACCTCGGTGGCCGGGTCCACCCCGAAGTACTCCAGATAATCCAGGAAATCCAGGTCGGCCTGGTTGCCCACGCACACGAAGCGGGAAAACCCCACTCCCCGGTAAGCTCCCCAGCCCAGCATCTGGGTGCCCAGGTTGCCGCTCTGGGCGGCGAAGGCGATGCGACCGGGGCGCGGCCGCACCGGCGGCATCAGGGCGCACAGGCTGGCGGGTCCGGAGTATATCCCCATGGTGTTGGGACCCACCACCCGCATCCCCAGGGAGCGGGCCTTCTCCACCATCTTCGCCTCCATCAGGGCGCCCTCCCGGGAGGCCTCGCTGAAACCACCCGCTATGGGGATGACCACCCGGACGCCCGCCCGAGCGCAATCCTCCAGCACGCCCTCCACCTGGGCCGCCGGCAGGGAGATCATGGCCATGTCCACCCTACTCCCTGCCTCCTCCAGGCTCCGGTAAAGGGGAAGCCCGTGCAGGGTACCGCCCCTGGGGTTCACCAGGACCAACTCCCCCCGATAACCCCCCCGCAGGATGTTGTGGGGGATGACGTACCCCCATTTGCCAAAACTGGCGGAGGCCCCGATCACCGCCACGCAACCCGGTTCGAAAAGGGCCTTCATGGGATCCATGTCCTCACCTCCACGGAAAACCCCGGTGGGGCCGGGCGGGGAATGGGGGTGGGCACCTTGGTCCACGCCCACCCCGGGCGGGGAGCCCGTGGTCCACGCCCACCCCGGGCGGGGAGCTCATCGTAGCTCGTAGATCATCTTTCCCAGGTCCCTGCCCACCTGGAGCAGGTGGTCCACTCGGGCTTCCCTGCCCGCCACCCACTCCACCAGCTCCCTCTCCGTTCGCTCGAAAATCCCCTTTCTGGACTCATACCGGGCCAGGAACTCCTCCAGGGGGGCCTTGTTCTCCTCCCCATAGCCCGACCGCACCGCCTCCGCCCCCTCTTTGAGGTGCCGGAAGGACTCCACTAACAGCCCGTGTCTCTCCTGAAGCTCGGGGATGACCTTCATACCCTCCACGTCGCGGAGGTAATCCTCCAGGGTGGCCACATCCTCATCGGCGGCCGCGTGCACCGCTGCCGCATCGGCCCCTTCGGGCAGGTGAACCAGGGCCAGGTTCTCCATGTCCGCCAGCATGGGCAGGACCGAGCGGGTGAACCCTATGCCCGCCGCGCTGTCCCCCATGGCCTTTTCCCCGGCCGCGTAGAACTCCAGGAGGAACCGGTGGAGATTCTCGGCCTCCTCTGGGGGCTCCAGCGAAGATGTCGCCGCGTAGGACGAGCGGAACAGCCCGCTCAACCTATCGTAAAGCTCCTTCAGTCCCTGGAGTTGCTGGTAATCCCGGGGGTCCAGGGAGGGGAGTTCCTGCAGGCCCTCCCCCAACCCCACCGCCAGTTCGTCGTGGATGGCGGAGACCTCCTTCTTGTATTGGGAAAGGCTCAAGGGGCCACCTTTCTTCCCGCAACCCGCTATCAGGGCCAGCAGGACCACTGCCAGCACCGCCGCCAGGGTGAGCTTCCTTGTCGCCTGGGGTCCCAACTCCTCGCTCCTTCCCGCCCCCTTCCGGTTAACTGGGGCCTTCCCGGTATCCACACCTTTCCCCGCCATCCCGCCGGGCCAGCACGACTGCCGGTTTCGCCCCCATCCAAGCGCGTAAGCCTCTCCAGCCGGCAGGGACATTATAAACGTCGCCGGAGAACGCCTCCTTCCCGGTAATGCTAAAATAACGGCATGTGAAAACGAAAGGTGGTGAGGGGGGATAAAGGAGCGCGAGGCCTACCTCAGGGAGTTCTCCAAGAAGGCAGCCAATTCCCTTTACAAGGTGCGCATCAGCAAGGGTTTCGTGGACTCCAGGTTCGGGGAGGGCTTTATGGTGGAGGTGTGGGATTACCGCACCAAAAAGCTGGTTTACGGGGAGGCCTTCAAGGACCTGGAGAGGGCCCGGCGCCGCCAAAAGGAGATCCAGTCGGACCTGGACAGCATGACCGTGGAGCGGTTCCACAATTCCTACCTTTCCCGGGCTAGGTGAGGTCCCGTCGGTAAAGCGGCACGGCAAAAAAGCCGGATCGTAGCTCAACGATACCGCCACAGAATCCTTTCCCCCAGCGGGACGAATCCATCGCACGTAGCCACGGCCGAGGTGAGCCACTAGAACGTAGGAAGCAGGGACCCTTTACCCCAAGCTAACATTCCCCAGGCGAGGATGGGCCCCTATGGGCCTGGTAAAGCCGGAGTACCTTGCGGATCCGGGAGGCCAGTGCATCCTTTACTTCCGGGGGACCCAGCACCTCCGCCTCCAGCCCGTACTTGAGGATCTCCCTCTCCAACCACGACAG
>JAPWVA010000237.1 GCA_028275245.1 Actinomycetota bacterium | reverse complement strand
TGCCCCCTTGGCGGCTGCCCGGGGCGTGCTGGTAGTGGATAACAGCAGCGCCTTCCGGATGGAGGAGGATGTCCCCCTTGTGGTCCCGGAGGTCAACCCGGAGGACGCCTTCCGTCACCGAGGCATCATCGCCAACCCCAACTGCTCCACCATACAGATGGTGGTGGTGCTCAAGCCCCTACACGACGCGGCCCGCCTGAAGAGGATAATAGCAACCACTTTCCAATCGGTTTCGGGAACCGGGAAGGCGGCGGTGGAGGAGCTCAGGGCGCAGACCGCCGATGTGCTGGAGGGCAAGACGCCCGTACCCGAGGTCTATCCGCACCAGATAGCCTTCAATTGCCTGCCCCACATCGACGTCTTCTTGCCCAACGGCTACACGAAAGAAGAGATGAAGATGGTGAATGAGACCCGCAAGATCATGGGCTTGCCCGGGTTGGCGGTGACGGCCACCACGGTGAGGGTGCCCGTCTTCGTGGGTCATTCCGAATCCGTCTACGCGGAGTTCGAGGAGGCCATCGATGCCGAGCGGGCCAGGGAGATACTGCGGGGGGCCCCGGGAGTGGAGGTGGTGGACGACCCCTCCAGGAGCGCGTACCCCCTGGCGGTGGAAGCGGCGGGCAAGGACCCGTGTTTCGTGGGCAGGATCCGGGGGGACCTCTCCATCGAGAACGCCCTAAACATGTGGATAGTGGCGGATAACCTGCGCAAAGGGGCCGCCCTGAACGCAGTTCAGATAGCGGAGCTGGTGCTGGGAAGGTCATGAAGTCAGCGAGCATCTCCCGCGGGGAGATGGCAAAGGCCCGTTCGGGCCACGATAAACAGGGGGTCGGGACCTCACCTTCGACGGGATGAACCGGGAACCTGGGTCACGAAACGGGGAAAGACGGGGGTTGCGTTGTGCCTACCACCCGGAACGCACCGCTGATGCGGTATGCGTGGAGTGCGGCCTACCCCTGTGCAGGGAGTGCAAGAGGACCAGCGGGATCTATCACCTCTGCCCCTCCTGCCTCTCCCGTATTTCCACCCTCCCCAATGCAACGGCCTACCCCCCCGCTCCAGTCCCCCCTCCTGGCTTCGGTACACAGCCGGGCCCGGCCCATCCCTACCTAACGGCCCCTTGGGCTGCGGGGGTGCGGCTGGAGGAGTCCAGGGACCTGGACCCTAGGGAGCTGCGGTGGAGAAAAAAGGACTGGAACATCACCGAGGTGATGCTCGCCCTGCTCCTGCTGTTCGTGGTTTATGGAGCCGCCGGGGCTGTGGTGGCCTTGGCCTTTGGAAGATCCCTGATGGCTAGCTCCCTCTCCTACATCTTGGTGTTCTGTCCTTTGGTGTTGGCTTGCACGGCTTGGATCCTGAGGCGGCATGGCAAGTACCTCGGCATCCTTGCGGATTCGCCCTTCCCCTGGAACAAGGTCCTGCTTTACGGGCTGGTCGGCGCCCCCGTGTCCCTAGCCACGAGCTACGGGGTCCTTTTCTTGATCCTCATGGTCATTTACGCCCTGGCCGGCCACATACCCGAGCAGCTCAGGGGAGGGGAACTTCCCACCTCGGGACCGGCGGCCCTGGCCCTGACCGTCTTCGTGGTGGTGGTCCTGGCCCCCGTTTTCGAGGAGACCTTTTTCAGGGGGCTACTCTATCCCAGCCTCAGGAACCGCCTCGGGGTATGGGGGGCGGTGCTCTTGAACGGCCTGATCTTCGGGGTCCTTCACTTCCAGCCCCTTTACATGCTCTCCCTCTCCCTAGTGGGTGCGATACTGGCCTACCTCTACGAGAAGACGGAGAGCATCGTGGCGCCGATGCTCGCCCATGGGCTTTACAACGCGCTGGTGGTGTTGATCGCCCTCCTACTCAAGTGGAACCTGTTCTGAAGGGCCCGCCTGCCTACCCCTGGGCGAACGAAGCGTCGGCGGGGAGTCGCGGGCGGATTATATAATCGGGTCGACGGGGAACCGCGAGACTTTCGTATCGGCTGATGAAACGGGAGGTGGGCCATTGAGGTGCCGCCGCTGTGGCGAGGAAGCCCCTGAGGGCTCTAAGTTCTGCATGTTCTGTGGCGAGAGGCTCGACCGGGGGGAGGGCGCGGGACGGCGCGACGACACATCGGGGGAGCAGCGGACCTCCTTGGTCGGAGCGGGAGGGGTCGATGCGGCGGGGGGACACGCCCCGGCGGAACCGTTTGGTCGAGGGGAAGGGGCTCCCGGCAGGGCCCGCACGGCAGAGGGTGGTCCTGAGGCCCAGGCGATGGATCTTTATCTCCCGCCGGAGGCGGACACCCCCCCGGGGTTTAAGGGCGACGGGTCTCCGGGGGCGCCCTCAACACCCGTCCTCGAAGGGGGGGCCGAGGGAGGGGCGATGGAGCCGGACAAAACCGTGGCTATGGGCCCGGTGGCGGTGGGAGACATCCCCCCCGGCCCCTCCAGGACCTCCGTTAGGACTTTGGTCTGCCCGGAATGCTACGCGGAAAACCCCGTCTTCAACCGCTTTTGCCAGGAATGCGGCAATCCCCTGCCCTCCCTCCCCGTGGGGAGTGCAGGCCCCCGCGCCGGAGCCCCCGCGCCCCAGCTGAGTCCCCGGGAGACCCTCATCCTTCCCGCCGGGCAACAGCCGGGCGGGGGGGAACTCCCCATGTCGGCGGGCCCGGAGGGGGGGCCGGGGAAGGCAAGCTGGGCCTCCTCTTTCGGCCCGGCGGACCTTCTCTGCGCCCTGGCCCTGGTGGCGGGGGTGCTGGCCCTCACCCCGATTTTCCGGTGGAAGAAGGGGCTGGAGTTCGGCATCTTCTCCCATCACGGATCTTTCGTTCCCGGGGGCAGCGGGCTTTTCGGCGATACCAGGGCGCTGGGAGGTCCCGGGATCCTCCCCTACCAAGGTTGGGAGTTCCTCACGGTGGGGTTTGTTCTGGCCCTTGCCCTGGGGTTGGCCCTCGCCTTTCTATTGGCGAGGGCGGGAAGAGGACCCATGTACCTCCTTTCCGGGTGTATCGCCCTTTTCCCCGCCGCCTATGTGCTTTTCCAGGGGGTGTTGCCCTTGAGGCAACAAGGTATCAGCATCAGGCCCCCAGTGGGAGTGGGACAGGTGTTGTTCGGCGGCCCGGATAACGCGGGGGCCGGGCCGGCCTTCTGGGT
>JAPWVA010000236.1 GCA_028275245.1 Actinomycetota bacterium | reverse complement strand
CACCGGGGCCCGGTCGTACTTGGGATTATACAACAGCCATGGGCGGGGAAGACGTGGCGGTAAAGGTACAGGTAAACGGGGCCGATAAAGACACGGGTGAGAGGCCTGGTCGGCGGGATTTTTTACATGGAGGCTGAGGGAGATGTTTGAGGCGTGCGGGGAGTGCGGAGTTCCAACTCTCATGAGCCGCCAACTGAGATGGCTCGACAACGGCGACATCGTCAACGCATCCTTGCCCAGCGAGAGACTGGCCTTCATGGAATGCGAGTTCTTCGATCCCATGGTCTGGGGAGTGGAGAGGCTAGTAGGGTTCCCGTTGGAACGCATAGTGACCACTGCCATCCAAGTGACCGTAAGGGTGTACATCGAGAGTCTTTTGCCCCCGGGGATCAATGAGTTGGTAAAGAATGGTAGCATGAGCTTGAGGGACGTGGACGATGGCCTGACCGTCGTCGCTCAGTTGAACGGTTACGGGAAGTACGAGTTCCTGGACATGAGGTTCGAGCAGGACGAGAAGGACTTTTATAAGGTGCTTCTCCGGAAACCCTTCTCGATTTTCATCTGCGCCGCGACCCACGGGGCGGCCATGGAGGCCATCCTGGGTTACGACCACGACATTTCCTACCAGATGGTGGGGCCGGATACCTATGAGGTGGTGGCATACCCTTCTCCCCATCCTCCTGAGATCAAGGAAAGGATAGTGTTCAGGACATATGCCCACAGGGAAGGTGGGCTGGAATTCGAGAGGTGTTCCACCTGCGGCGTCCCGCGTTGGCTATCAAGCTGTCGGTGGAGCGAGGAAGGTGTCATCACCAATACCTCCAACGGGAGGAGGATGGCACTGCTGGGCCCAAACCAAATAGCCACCATGTTCGACGAGTTGGAGAGGGAACTGGGGGAGGACATTCCCCAGGTAGTGGTGGAGGCCCAGAAAAACTTCACCCTTCGGGGGTTCCTCCCGGAGAACATCCTCATGAGCGAGGAGAGGTTCCGGGAGGAACTGGCCCTCCGGGGGCTGGGCGTGCTGGAGCGGCTCAAGGTGAACGAGCGGGGACTGGAGATGAGGCTTTCCAATTCCTGCCTGCCTCTTGTGGTGGTAGGCACGGTGCAGGGGATGTACGAGAAACTCTACGGGAACGAAACCGAGGTCCGGTGGGAGCTGGCGGAGAACGGCGACCTGGAGGTGGCCCTTTGGGCCGCTTACTGAGGGCACAGGGAGGGTAAGAACGCGGACGGGACGCGCCCCATCCTGGAGACCCCCAGGGAAAAAGGCCGTTGTATAATTCCCGTATCCTTTCACCCCTTCCGTTCGACGTCATGGCTGATCTCCCCGGGCGGGGAAGGGCCCTTCCCGTCCTCCCGGGGACCAGGGGGAGGTATGAGATGGCAGGCGCGGAAGGCAGGAGATACTTGGTCATAGTGAACCCGGTTTCCCGGGGAGGCAAGGCCCAGAGGGAGGGCTTCTGGCTCATAGACAGGCTACGCCGGATGAAGGTGGACCACGAGGCACTCTTCACCGAGAAGGCAGGACATGCCGAGGAGATGGTGGTGAAGTGGGCGGAGGACTTCGACGTGGTGGTATCGGTGGCGGGGGACGGCACCACCAACGAGATCATCAACGGGATAATGAAGGTCCCCAACTCCGAGCTGAAGTTGGCCATGTTCCCCGCCGGCACTGCCGACGACTTCGCCTGCAACATGGGGTACGACCGAAGGGACAGGGAGAAGGCACTCAAGGCCATCCTGGGGGACACCTACCGCACCATCGACCTCATCCGTTACGACGATCGATACGCTGCGGTCACCTTCGGCCTGGGAGTGGACTCGGAGATCGCCGCCGGGGCCTATCGCTGGAAGAGATTCCGCATCCCTGCCTATTTCTACAGCGGCCTGAGGATATGCTTCTTCGAACCTGACAAGAGGTATCACGTGCGCTTCCAGTACGACGGACAGGTCTTCGACGATTGGGTGATACTGGCCATCCTCTGCAACGCACCCCTCTTCGGCCGCTATATAAAGATACACCCGGAGGCCAAAATGGACGACGGAGTGCTGGGCCTCACCATCGGGCGGGCCATGCCCAACCTTTACGGCCTGGTTCTCTTCACCTTCGCCTGCCTGGGTGGAAGGCACGGTTTCTCCAGGAAGATATCCTTCCACCAGGTGAGGAGGATGAGGGTGGAATGCCTGACCGACACCTACGCCCAGATCGACGGCGAGGTGCACCTTTTCGAGGCGGGGCGGGTTATCGACCTGCGGGTGATCCCCCGGGCCCTGAAGGTGCTCGTCCCACCCGATTCCCTTGACAATCCCCGCCTGCCCTTCGTGGGACGAGAGGAGATGGAGGAGCCGGTGCAACTCCGCCTCATCACGCGGAGGGACGAGGTGGCAGCAGAATTGGAAGAGCTTTCCAGAAAAGTCAAGGCTAGGGCGGAGCAGGTGTGGAACGACTCCCGCTTCCGGCGCTGGCTAAAGCGGGAGGAGCGCCGGCAGGAAAGGAGGCGCAAAAGGTGAAGTGCCTGACCGCCCCGCCCCGGACGGTCCCAAAAGACCGGATGACCACCCCGCCTGTTGCTGATCTGAGTCATGCCGCATCATGGACGGTCGCTCAAATTCCCTTGACACGCCACAACCCTTTTGCTACCTTTTAACCACGGGTGGGGAATTGAATATGGTAAAGCAAGGCCCCGCCCGGGGCTTTAAAATTTGGTACCTTGAAAAAGGCCCTACGCTATTAGCTGCCGGCCAACCCCATATGCCCTATGCACAGAGAGATCACCCACATTCCACCCCCTGAATAGCCCTATCCGCCGGTGGCTAATAGCTTCTAGTTAGAATAGGAGGCGTGCCTGCGCCTCCTTTTTTCTTGACGCGATTTGCCTCGAGGCGCCATGCGCCTTTCCTGCCTTCGGCCCCTGTCCCGGCGGTTTTCAAGCTTGGAAGATCCGGGAAAGGAGACTCGGCAACATGATCACCTCCGTCCTTCCCCCTGGGGGGAAGATGTTCAGAGCCTGCCCGTAACAGCCCGTGCAGACTGTAAGGAGTAGGTCGGCATGAGAGCTCTCTTTGAGGTGCCTGAGGCCCTCTTCTGTGTAGCAACAGCGGGGAGCGCTTATCCGGTTCACCTCC
>JAPWVA010000235.1 GCA_028275245.1 Actinomycetota bacterium | reverse complement strand
GTCGCGGCGCAGGGCCACCGACGCCCCGTAGAGGAGGGCGGAGAGGGCGAAGGCATACGCTGCTCCCCCGGACCTGCGGTAGATGCCCCCGATGAGGGGGGCTATTCCCAGAAAGAGGTAGAGGTGGGTGTCAAGCCCCCCCGTGTCGTATATGACCCCACAGACCGCGGCCACGTCCACCACCGCAGTGAGCCAACCGAGCGGCGAGGCATAACCGAGCTTTCCGTATTGGAGGTGCACCAGCAAGACGAAGGCGAAATAGGCCAGGATCAAAAGGTAAGCGGCGGGGGCAAGGGGTTTCCCCCGGGCCAAGCGGTCGTTCCAGTGATGAAGGTGGAGCATCAGGGTGAAGAAAGCACCCGCCGCCAGGCGGAAAACCGTTTCCCTCCGCCGCACCTCCTCCAACTGCCTCTCCCTTTGGCCGCGGTTCGCTATCATTTTCGCCTCGTGATAAATGTCCCGCCGAAGGAGGCCAAGGAAAAGCACTCCTTTTCGATGCGGTCCAACCTCATCTCACTTCGCCCACTTTCACGACGGGAATGTCACTTATGGGCGGCTTTCAGCCATTTACGGGCGGAGCTTTCCCTTGGCTTGGCCGACGGTTTCCATGATAAACCCGCGGGGGGA
Source organism: Actinomycetota bacterium (assembly GCA_028275245.1). Taxonomy (GTDB): domain Bacteria; phylum Actinomycetota; class Geothermincolia; order Geothermincolales; family RBG-13-55-18; genus JACVJK01. The sequence continues at coordinate 2,517 of JAPWVA010000235.1, read as the reverse complement.
CTTTTGCATGGTCGAAGGAAAGGGTGATGAGTTTTGGGTACAGCGTTATACCGTGGGGACCTATACTGCCTCATTGCAAGTACGAAGGGCAAAAGGCCGCGCGAGCAAATGGTTTGGCGTTCAGGGGTATGAGGGATTCCGGCTCGGTGGCTGGTGGGGAGGCAACCGTGACGGCAGGCTCGGACCCGCGCCCGGACAAGCCCCGTCCCTCGCTGAAGACAGGCGGGAGAGCATCTCCGAGCGTAGGTCCTCCAGGCCCTGGCCGGTGAGGGCGGATATGAAGATCGCACCCGGGAAAGCCCTCTCCAGCTCCCTTCTTCTTTCCTGCTCGATCAGGTCCGTCTTGTTAAGGGCCAGGATAACCGGGAGGTCTCCCGCTCCTATCTCCTCCAATATCCCCTCCACCACCCTCACCTTGCGCTCCAGCTCCCGGGCGGAGGCGTCCATCACGTGGATCAGCACGTCTGCCTCTCTCACCTCCTCCAGGGTGGACTTGAAGGCCTCCACGAGCTGGTGGGGGAGGTGGTTGATGAAGCCCACGGTGTCGGTAAGCAGAGCCGTCCTGCCGTCGGGGAGGACGATCCTGCGGGTGACCGGGTCCAGGGTGGAGAAGAGCTTGTCCTCCACCAGCACCCTCGCCCGGGACATGGCGTTGAGCAGGGAGGATTTGCCGGCATTGGTGTAGCCCACCAGAGCGAACACGGGGATGGAGAAGCGCTCCCGCTTTTTCCTCTTTATCCTGCGGACGCGGGACAGCTCCTGGAGTTCCTTTCGGAGGGTCCTTATCCTCTGGTGGATGCGGCGGCGGTCCACCTCCAGCTTTGTCTCGCCGGGACCCCGAGTGCCTATGCCGCCCCCCAGGCGGCTGAGCTCGGCGCCCCTCCCGGTGAGTCGGGTCAAGGAGTACTGGAGCTGGGCCATCTCCACTTGGGCCTTCCCCTCCTTGGAATGGGCATGAATGGCGAAGATGTCCAGGATGAGGGCGGTCCGGTCCAGCACCTTGACTCCCAGGCGGTTCTCCAGATTCCTCTGCTGAGAGGGGCTCAGGTCCTGGTCGAATATGACCAAGTCCGCCCCCCTTTCCCCCACTATGGACGCTATCTCTTCCAGCTTACCCCTACCCACCAAGGTGGCGGGGTCGGGCCTTTCCCGGCGCTGGCCGACCACTCCCACCACCTCTGCGCCCGCTGTCTCCGCCAGGCAGCGGAGCTCCTCCAGGCTGTCCTCCATCTCTTCCGGGGAACGGTGGCCCCAATGGACTCCCACCAGTACCGCCTTTTCCCTGGGGGTAGGGCCAGTGCCGTTCCCGCTGCCGGTCGCCCTGTAGGAGTCCTTCATCTCCTTCCGAATTCCCTTTCCAACCTGGCGATCCCCTCCTCAAGTTCCCTATCGGGCAGGCTCAGGGAGAAGCGGACGTACCCCTCCCCCTGCTCGCCGTAGGCGGCCCCTGGAGCCGTCACCACGCCGGCCCTTTTTAGTAGCTCGGTGGTGAAATCGGCCGATGTCATCCCGCCGGGGGTCTTTACCCACAGGTAGAGGGTGGCCTGGCAGGGTATGTACTGCCAGCCCAACCGGTCGAAGCAGGCCTGGAGGGCATCCCGGCGACGCATGTAGACCTCCCGGTTCCGTTTCACGCAGTCTTGGGGGCCTTCCAGGGCTTCTATGCCGGCGTACTGCACTGCGTTGAAGACCCCCGAGTCTATGTTCGTCTTGATCTTGCCCAGTGCGGAGACGAGGTCCTCGCCACCCACGGCGAAGCCGATGCGCCAACCGGTCATGTTGTAGGTTTTGGACAGGGAGAAGAACTCCAGTGTCCTCTCCCGGGCACCCGGCACCTGCAAGATGGAAGGAGCCGGTTCTCCCCCGTAAACCAGCTCGCAGTAGGCCATGTCGCTGGCGATGAGCACGTCGTAGTACCGGCAGCGGTCCACCAACTCACGGTAAAAATCCAGGTGTGCGGTGGCCGAGGTGGGGTTGTTGGGGTAGTTGACGAAGAACAGCTTGGCCTTGCGCCAAACCTCCTCGGGGATGGACCCGAGGTCGGGGAGGAAATCGTTCTCCTCCCGCAATGGCACGGGATGGGGTTTCCCTCCCGCCAAGATGGTGGCGGCCCGGTACACGGGATAGGCTGGGTCCGGCACCAGGGCCAGGTCCCTCGGATCCAGTAGGGCCCAGGGTAGGTGGGCTATCCCCTCCTTGGAGCCTATCAGGGCTAAGACCTCCCGCTCTGGATTCACCTCCACCCCGAACCGACGCCGGAACCAGGAGGACGCTGCCTCCCGGAAAGCCCTCATTCCCTGGTATGAGGGATAGCGATGGTTCTCCGGGCGGGTGGCCTCCTCCCGGAGGCGCTCCACGATGTGGTCGGGGGTGGGAAGATCAGGGTCCCCTATGCCGAAGTTGACCAGGGATACACCCTGCCTCCTCTTCTCCTCGATTACGCGGTCTATCTGCGCAAACAGGTAGGGTGGGAGTTTCTTTATCCTTTCCGCCTCGTACACCTCGACTCCTTTCTCC
>JAPWVA010000234.1 GCA_028275245.1 Actinomycetota bacterium | reverse complement strand
AGTATTGCTCCAGGAAAGAGGAGAGGATGTCGCCCTCCGTCTCCTCCAGGGGTAACCCCATCAAGAAGTCGCGTTTCCCAAGCATGCGGCCGCCCCGGATGAAGAGGCCGGTGACGCAGGCGTCGAGTTCGTTGTGGTAGAGGGAGAACACGTCCTGGTCTCCATCCCTCGTGGATTGTGCTTGTTGCTTTTCCAGCATCCTCCGGAGGGAGGTCAGCTTGTCCCGGGTCCTGGCGGCCATTTCGAACTCCTGGCGGGACGCCTCCTCCCTCATCTTCCTCTCCAGCTCCGTGATCACCTTATCGTGATCTCCTTCCAGGAATTCCCTGACGGAGTTTATCACCTTGCGGTACTCCTCTGGCGAGACCTGGCCGGTACAGGGGCCCAGGCAACGCTTCAGGTGATAGTCGAGGCAAGGGCCTCCCCTATCCTTTCCCGGTTCTCTCCCCCGGCAGGAACGGAAGGGAAAGATCTTCCTCAGGGTTTCTATGGTCTCGCGCACCGCCCCAGCGTGGGCGAAGGGACCGTAGTACAGGACCCCCTTCCTCCTCTGGCCCCGCAGGAACATCACTCGGGGGAACTCGTCTTCTATGAAGATGGCCAGATAGGGATAGGACTTGTCGTCGCGATACTCGATGTTGTAGGGAGGGTGGAACCTCTTTATCAGGTTGGCCTCCAGGATGAGGGCCTCCACCTCGTTGGAGGTCACGATGAATTCCAGGTCGGCCATGCGGTTGCGCAGCAGCGCCAAGCGAGGATGGTCGGGCTCGCGGGAGGAGAAGTAAGAGCTCACCCTACGCCGCAGAGAGCCGGCCTTCCCCACGTATATGACCCTCCCCTCTGAGTCCTTGAAGAGGTACACCCCGGGGCTATCGGGTAGGAATGCGGCTTTCCGCTTGAGCTCGTCCATGGCCTCTTTCCGTCACCGGCTCTCCTTCCAGTATCTCCCTGAGGAAGCGGCCGGTATGGGATTGGGGGCATCGGGCCACATCCTCCGGTGGCCCTTCTGCCACTAGATACCCCCCTTCGTCGCCGCCCTCCGGCCCTAGGTCGATGATCCAGTCAGCGCACTTGATGACGTCCAGGTTGTGCTCGATGACGATAACCGTGTTGCCCATATCCACCAGGCTCTGCAGCATTCGCAAAAGCTTGCTTATGTCGTCGAAGTGCAGTCCGGTGGTGGGCTCGTCCAAGATATAAAGGGTCTTCCCCGTGGGCACCTTGTTCAGTTCCGCCGCCAGCTTTACCCTCTGCGCCTCTCCCCCCGAGAGGGTGGGCGCAGGCTGCCCCAGCTTGATGTATCCCAGCCCCACGTCCTGGAGGGTCTGGAGCTTACGCCGCAGGGGAGGGATGGCCTCAAAGAAACGGAGGGCTTCCTCCACCGACATGTCCAACACCTGACTGATGTTCTTCCCTTTGTAGGTGACGGCGAGGGTCTCGGCGTTGTAGCGCTTGCCCTGGCAGACCTCGCAGGGTATGTAGACATCAGGCAAGAAGTGCATTTCAATCTTGATGGTGCCCTCACCCCGGCAGGCCTCGCAACGTCCACCTCTCACGTTGAAGCTGAACCTGCCCGGCTTGTAGCCCCTGAGACGTGCTTCCCGGGTCTCGCTGAACACCTGCCTGATATGGTCGAAGACGCCGGTGTAAGTGGCGGGATTGGAGCGGGGGGTCCTTCCGATGGGGCTCTGGTCTATGTTTATCACCTTGTCCACATGTTCCACGCCATCGATGGACCGGTGCCTTCCTGGGGTTATGCGGGAGCGGTAAATGCGGCGTGCCAGCCCCTTGAAGAGGACATCATGCACCAGGGTGCTCTTGCCGGAGCCCGACACGCCGGTTACGCAGACGAAGAGCCCCAGGGGTATGGCCACGTCGATATCCTTTAGGTTGTGCTCTTTCGCCCCCCGGATCATAAGGAAGCGGTCCCCAGGCCTCCTCCGGCAGGACGGGACCTCTATCCTCCTTTTCCCGGTCAGGTATTGGGCGGTGATGGAGCGCTCGCAGCCCAGCAGACCCTCCAGGGGTCCCGCGTACACTATCTCACCGCCGTGATCGCCGGCGCCGGGCCCTATGTCCACGACGAAGTCAGCGGCCCGGATGGTGGCCTCGTCGTGTTCCACCACGATCAGGGTGTTGCCCATGTCCCGCAGCTCCTCCAAGGTGGAGATGAGGCGCCGGTTGTCCCGCTGATGAAGGCCTATTGACGGTTCGTCCAAGATGTAGAGAACCCCCACCAAGCCTGATCCTATCTGGGTGGCCAGGCGGATGCGTTGGGCCTCGCCACCGGCCAGCGTGTTGGCGGTCCTGTCCAGGGTGAGGTAGTCCAGGCCCACGTCTACCAGGAAACTGAGGCGCTTGTCCAGCTCCTTCAATATGCGCTCTGCGATCTTTTTCTCTCTTTCGTCCAATTCCAACTCCCGAAGGAAGGCACGGACCTCCCTGATGGACATGCAGGAAAGCTGATGGATATTCACCCCTCCCACGGTGACCGCCAGGCTCAGGGGCTTGAGGCGGGCACCGTTGCAGGCCTCGCAGGGTTTCAGGCTCATGTACTGGGAGATCTTGGCCTTTACATACTCCGATTCCGTCTCCTCGTAGCGGCGACGGAGCCAGTGGACCACTCCCTCGAAACGGGCGAAATGCGAGCGGATGCCCCCATAGCGGCTCCTGAATCTTACGTAAACCCGTTCATCGGAGCCGTAGAGAATCATGTCCCTGATCTTCTTGGGCAGTTCCCGGAAAGGAGTGGCCAAGCTGAACTCATACTTCTCCGCCAGGGCCTTGAGGATCTGGTAGTGGTAATCGGAGAGTTGGGACCATACCGGTATGGCCCCCTCCTCCAGGCTGAGGTCGGGATCTGCCACCACCAGGTCCGGGTCTATGACCTGGTGGAAGCCCAGGCCGCTACAGGAGGGACAGGCGCCATAGGGGCTGTTGAAGGAGAACATGCGGGGCTCCAGCTCCGGGAAGCTCTCCTCGCAGCGGGGACAGTTGAAGCCCTCGCTGAAGAACAGCTCCTCACCGTCGGCCTCCACGATGAGGTAGCCCTTGCCCAGCTCCAGGGCTGTCTCCACCGACTCGGCCAGCCTGGTCTCCTGGCCTTCCTTGATCACCAGGCGGTCCACCACCACCTCGATGTTGTGCT
>JAPWVA010000233.1 GCA_028275245.1 Actinomycetota bacterium | reverse complement strand
CCCGCCCCCGGCAGCCAGAGGGCCTCGTGAAATGGGGCGACATCGGTTATCTGGAGGTGGGGTTGAAGGCGTACCGCCTGGAAGAGCTCTATCAGGGCCTGCGCCGCAGAGGAGTGGAGTTCCTGACGCCGGTGAGGGAGATGGAGCTCTCCTCCGGCGGGTGGGAGAGGTATGCCTACCTCAGGGACCCCGATGGGAACCTGGTTCAGCTGGTGGAGGAAAAAGGAGGTCGGAGGCCAGGCGTGGGAGGGGTGAGGCACCTGGCCCTGGGGGTGAGGGACTTAGGGAGGTCGGAGCGATTTTACCGGGAGGTCTTGAATTTCCGCCGAGAGGTCCACCGTTTCCGGGGAAAGTTGCCCGAGCTGGAAGCGGTTTGCGGGGGAGAGGAGATGGAGATGGTCATCCTAGCCCAGGTGCCGGAGGGGGAGTCCCAATTACCCCTGTTGGAGCCGGCCCTACTGAAGTTGGTCCACACCCCCCGCTACCGGGGTAAGCCGGTTTTCGAGGGCCGCCGGTGGGGGGACGTGGGGATAATGGAGATGGCCCTGGACGTCAGGGGCCTTCGGGATAGGGTAGAACGGGCGGTGGAGGCGGGGGCGGAACTGGCCCACCCGCCCACCTGGGTGGACATGGGGATGGGCACCCGGGGTTTCTTCGCTTACCTCTGGGACCCCGACGGTAATCTGGTGGAGCTCTGCGAGACGGAGCGGTTTCTCTGGGCCTCCCCCTCGGTGATCAAGAGGGCGATGGGGGCAAGTCTGAGGGCAGCACGCCGGTGGGGGGCTCTCTGATGGCCTGGGCCCCGGCCCGACTTCTTGCGCGATGATGCCTGCCCAGTGATCGCCCTCGACCCCGGGGAACGTGCCCGGGTATAAAATGTTTCTCGCGCCGGTGTCTCGCCGGTGGCGATCGCGGGCCGCCCCGTTTACCCAGGTGCCTGCGGCTGGTGAGGGGATGGGAGGAAGGACGGAATCAAGGCGCGCGGGATTGTACCGCCTTCATGGACGTCGCTCGGTCAAACGGCCCCGTTTTCGCTGGGAACAGGGAGAGGGGTGATGGTGGTTGAGACAAGAACGGTGGGAAGGCATCCCGGAGGACCTGGCCAGGACCGCTGAGTTCCACGGCCACTTATGTCCGGGGCTTGTCCTGGGTTACCGTGCGGTTAAACTTGCCCTGGAGAAGGGCGGGTGGGAGAGACCCCAGGATGAGGAGCTCATCTGCGTGGTGGAAAACGATTCCTGCAGCGTGGACGCGGTCCAATACCTGGCCGGCTGCACCTTCGGGAAAGGCAACCTCTTCTTTCGGGACTACGGCAAGCAGGTGTTCACCTTTGCCTCCCGAAAGGAGCCCGGTAGGGGAGTGAGGGTCAGCCTCAGGCCCCACGCCTGGCCCAGCCCGGGGGAGACCGCGGATCCCGAGGAGAGGAGAAGGAAGGCCATGGAGAGGTTTCTCAGCCTCCCCCCGGAAGAACTCTTCCGCGTGGACGAGGTGGAGGTGGAACTACCGCCGGCGGCGGAGATCCGTCCCTCCGTCCTCTGTGCCAACTGCGGCGAGCCCACCATGGAGACCAGGACGGTGGTGGAGGGGGACAGGGTGCTCTGCATACCCTGTTCCAGGGGCTGGATTCCTCCCTGGAAGGCGAGGAAAGGGGAAGGAACCCAGTCATCCTGAAAGCGGTGCGGGCCTGGGCCGGGGGGATCCTTCCGCCTCACAGGCACGCTTAGAACTGCCTGGTGGGACCGCTGATCCGGCGGGGTGGCTGATGCGCGGGCCAGGGGAGGGGGCCCAGGAGCCGCCACGGTGGTGGGGTCCGGGTAAATGGAGGTATGGCCATTGGTGCACCCGGCCTTCGGGGGCGGCCGGGAACTCGCTGTCCGGGACGCTGGAGCCATTCCCTCCCCGGGAGGTGTCATGGAGGATCAGGCGAGGGCGCAGGAAGCGGAGGATCACCTGGAAGAGGCAGCGGTCACCCTGCGGGCGGCGGAGGAGTTGCTGCTGGGGGACGAGCCCCGCAGTTCCATTTCCACCTCCTTTTTAGCCATGCTCCATGCCGCGCAGGCCCTCCTCCTTGCAAGAGGGATCAGGTCCCGGGACTGGGGCGAGGTGATGGAGCGTTTCCAGGTTCTTACGACTTCCGGCTTGCCTGTAAGCCCGGAGAACCGCCGGGCGCTCGTCATCGTGGCCCAGCTTTACCGCCAGGTGGAGCTGGAGGAGTCCGTGGAGGCCGATTCCCTGACCGCCAGGGCTTGCCTGGAGGACGCCCGCCGCTTCGTGCTGGAGATGAGAGGATTGATGGGCAAAAGAGACCCGCTTTGAGCTCTTGACCCTTCCCCCGAGAAAGACTCTTCAAGAGTTCGGTGAGACCTCGTTTTTAAGCTTTGCGGTGGGGTGGGAGCTTCCCGTTCACCGGCGCCTCTCCCATAGTTCCAGGAAACGCTGGCTATCCTCCCACATATGCACGTTGTTGAAGAGCACGTAGGCCTTCTTCTTGCGGCTCCTCCTCAGCATCCCCACGAGCTGGCTCAATTCCTCGTCGGTGTACTTGTGACGGTAACCCGCCCCCCCGTGCAGCCGCCAATATATGATGGAGCCGGCCTTTTCCCTGCCCTCGAAGGGGTCCACCACGTGAATGAGGTCTAGCTCTCGGCAGATCCTGGCCACCTCCTCCGGGTCCCAGTTACCCCGGGGTTCCCAGGCCAGGATGAGGTCGTCTCGCTCAATGGTGCGGAAGAACTCCCGCATGTTGGCAAGGTTCTTGGGTCCCGGCTGGAAGGTGGCGGGGGTTTGGAAGACCACCACCTCGGCCTCCAGGGCCCGAGCTACCTCCCGGGTCTCATCCCAGGCCTGGTAGACCTCAGGGGTGGGCTTGAAGGAGCCGTAGGCGTCCTTCTTATCCTCAGGGATGGGGGTGGTGAGCTTGCTGTAGGTGGGGCTGGAGGGCCGGTGGGTGATGAGCTGCCACGCCTTTAAGGTGAACTCGAAGTGGGGCGGTGCTTCCTGGCGCCACTTGAGCGAGGTCGCCACCCTGGGAAGCTGGTAAAAGGTTTTTTGTATCTCTACCAGGGGGAAGGTCTTGTAATATCTCTCCCTCGCTTGGGGAAAGCCGCAGCAGCCTACCTTTAGCTCCAAATCCTCACCTCGGGATCCTACCCCCCT
>JAPWVA010000232.1 GCA_028275245.1 Actinomycetota bacterium | reverse complement strand
CAGAAGGAGAGGGCGAAGAGTGCCCCCAGCAGGAAGGCGCCCAGGGCTCCCTTGCCGGTTACGCGCTCCCCGAGCCGCGATATGCGACCTCCTTTGAGGAAAGACAAGTTCACCAAATCCAGCATGATCAGGGAGACGAGGACGAGCAGCGGGCCTAGGTAATAGACTGAGAAGTCGCGCAGGAACCCGGATATTTTGACAACGTTGGCCCCCAGGTACACCAGGGCCACGCCGAGGGCCGTGTAGGTAGCCGCCCTCCCGGCGGTGTACAGCACTCCCGCGAGGGCTGTTTTCCTCCGGTCCCCTATATCCCGGGTGATGTAGGCCACCGCCGCGATGTTGGTGGCCAGGGGGCAGGGGGAGACGGCGGTAAGAAACCCCAACACCAGGGCCGCCAGCAGGGGCATACCCTCCAAGGGTGTGCCGGAACCATCCGAGGCCAGGCCCTCCTCGAGGGCCCGGTCCAGCTCGGAGCGGATATAGGAGATGCAACCCTCCCGGTCTTCCCATCTGAACCAGACTTCCTTGAGCTCCCGGAAATCCTCTTCCCCCCCTCGCTTCAACACCAGGAAGAGCGAGGATCCCACCACCCCGTACCTTTCCACCAGCTCACGGTTTGCCGCATCGTCGATGGCCAGGCGCCGGAAGGGCACGCCCTCCTTGCCGTGGCCGCGGTAGCCGGCCGCCGCCTCCTCGGCGTAGGCTTCCACCTGTTCGCAGGATATGCAGCGGAACCGCGGGTAGAAGTACACGAGCTCCACCTGCAGGTCATCGCCCGCATTCCCCTCCCCGCCTGATGCCCGGGATGGCACGGCGGACACCAGGATGAAGGCGAGGCAGAGCATGGCCAGGGCGAAGGCCGTGAGAGCGATCCGGGGCAGCGGATAGAGCCTCCTTCCGCCCCTCATATTCCGTGTTTCCCTGATCGGACATCCTCGTAGCCGCGGCATTGGCTCCGTTGTTCGTGGAAGGCGTGGTTCAAGAGTCTCCGGGCGCACCTTCGATCATGTCTTGCCCCCAATGTCGTCTTCCTTAAAGCCCGATCCGCGCCGCTCTTTATCCAGCTGGCCCAAGGAAAGGATCATTCCCAGGTTCGCGGGATTGCCGGCCGGCCTCCGCGAACCCGCCTTCCCGCGCTGATCATCCACAAGACCGCACTCCGGCCTCCGAGGACCTCTCGGGTCCGGGACCGACTCTCCCCTGGGGCGAGGGCCAGGGGCCGGTTCTTCCTCTCCCACCCGCGAGGATCAACTCTGACCTCCCAGCAAGCGGTCCAACATAACCCGCAGCTCGGGAGCTCGCAGGAGGCCCTCGTAGGCATCGACCACGCTGCCGTCGGCGCGGATGAAGAAGCTGGTGGGGATGACCCGCACCTGAAAGTACTCACACAGTGGCATCTCCGCCGGGTCGTAAACGTCCACCACCACGAAGGCCACGCGGCCCTCGTATTCCGGTTCTACCTCGTGGATGGCTTTCTCCATCTCGATGCAGGGAATGCACTGGTTGGAATGGAAGTTCAAAAAAACGGGCTTGCCCTGCCGCACAGCTTCTTCCATGATTGCCTGGGAGGGGGTCTTTCCCGCAGCGGACGATGCGCCGGCATCCGCCGCCACGTTATCTTCCGCCCTCTCCTCTACATGCTCGGGGGCGTTCTCCTTGACTTTTCCCTCTTCCCCGCACCCGCAGTCGGTCCAGGTCACCAAGATTAGGCAAGAAATGGCCGCGAGCACGATCAAAAGCAATTTCCCAGCTCTTGACCTCTGCTTCACTCTCTTGGTCATGCGAGTATCTGAAAAGTCCATCTTGGAACCTTTCCTTTCCTTTTGCTACATATCGCAACCCATTGACGACGCTTGGGTCACTTACCTCCCCCTGGCGCTTGAGGCGTGGGCCGGCTCTGGCATGGCCTCCATGCGCCCCTCCTTATGCCGCCTCCTCCTGCGCCCTGGCCTTCACCGGCGCTCCCGCGTGGCGCCGGTCGATCCAGCCCTTGGTTTTCTTGGCAATCCACACCAGGGAGAGCATGATGGGCACCTCCTCCAGCACTCCCACCACGGTGGCCAGCGCAGCCCCTGACTTCAGGCCGAAGAGGGAGACGGCCACCGCCACCGCCAGCTCGAAGAAGTTGGAGGCAGCGACGAATCCTGCCGGCGCCGCGACCTCGAAGTTGATCCGCCACAGCCAGGCCCAGCCGTAGCTGAAGGCGAAGATGAAGTAGGTCTGGATGGTCAGGGGGATGGCGATTAGGATGATGTGCACTGGGTTCTCCACGATGGTCTTGCCCTGGTAGATGAAGATGATGATCAGAGTCAGGAGCAGGCTTACCACGGTGACATCCTTGAACCGCCTCAGATAGACGTTCTCGAACCACTCGGCACCCTTGCGCCTGATGAGGTAGCGGCGGGAGATATATCCTAGGGTGAGGGGAATAACCACGAAGAGCACCACCGAGAGGATAACCGTGTCCCAGGGGATCTTTATCCCCGAGACCCCCATCAAGAAGACCACGATGGGGGCATAGGCGAAGAGGATGATGGTGTCGTTGATGGCCACCTGGATGAGGTTGTAGGCGGGGTCGCCGTCCGCAAGGTAGCTCCACACGAAGACCATGGCCGTGCAGGGGGCGGCCCCGAGCAGGATGGCCCCGGCCAGGTATTCCTTGCCCAAGTCGTGGGGGATCCAGGCCTTGAAGAAGACCAGCAGGAAGAGGCTCGCGAAGAGGTACATGGTGAACGGCTTCACCAGCCAGTTAGAGACCGTAGTCACCACCACCCCCTTGGGCTTCTTTCCCGCCTGCAGGATGCTCGCGAAGTCGATCTTGAGCATCATGGGGTAGATCATCAGCCAGATGAGCACGGCGATGGGCAGCGATACCTGGGCATAGGTGGCCTTCTCCAGGGCATTCGCCGTGGCAGGGATGAAGTAGCCGATGGCCGTGCCGATGGCGATACAGATCACCACCCAGATGGATAGGTAGCGGTCGAAGATGCTCAGGTGCTTCTTCTCCCCCGTGGCCATCTCGCAGGCCTCCTCGGCGGACTTGGGGGCGATGGTGCCGTCGATGCATTTCGGGACCATCGCTTCTTTGTCATTCATGTTCCCGTCTTGCATTGCGATCCTCCTCGATGCTCAATCCCTGAGACGGGCTTTCAGCGGCG
>JAPWVA010000231.1 GCA_028275245.1 Actinomycetota bacterium | reverse complement strand
CGCCCCGGGGGATGGATCCTCCCCGCAGGCGGGGCGGGGCGGAGGAGGAGAAGACCAGGTTGTAACCCTCGGCGCGGGCCAGACGAATGAGCTCCCGCACCTCGCGGGTGCTCCCTGGCCGGACCAAAGCCAGGGGCTCTCCACCTTCCACGGCACCTCCCCAGCGATAGGTGGAAAGAATTTCCTCCTCGATGATCACGTTCTCATCCCCCACCACGGAAGAGAGCTTTTCCAGGATCGCGCTCTGCATGGCCATTCCCCCCACCCCCTCAACCCGTCAACTTGAGTTTACCAGTAATTCCCACCAATCTTTCTTTGAGAGTGGGCACCGTTTCCCCGGTAAAAGCTCTACTTATGGCCTCCGCCATCCTCCGCGCCAGGAAGTCCTGCACCCTCCCGGAAGACAGGACCCTTCCCACCAGGCGCATGATCTGTTCGCTTTCCAGAAACTTGAACAAGGGGCTGGTCCGTCTCAGTAAACGGTCCACCTTCCCCACCGTCTCCGGCCTGGTCTCGTCTAAGCGGTTCAGCAAGTCCCCCATGTCGGCGCCTGTCCTCAACATGGCCATTTCCAGGGCCTTTCCTTGGACATGCATGAATGCGTCCAGCACGCCATGGCGGTACGCACACCGCATCACCCGAAAGATCGCCTGAGTATCGACGTCCACGGCCATCACCTTCCCCCGCCACTTCTTGTCAATACCGCCTTTCCCTTCACGTCATTTCCATCCTCGGTACTTCACCCTTCCGCATCGGTCCTGTCTCCCAGCTGGAAGCCACTTCCCTTCACGTCATTTCCATCCTCGGTACTTCACCGACCCGGGGCGCAGCCGAGGCAAAGGAGGTCACCGTGCAGACAGAGGATTTCCTTTCCATGGCTAACCACATGCCCGTTCCCTTATTCCCTCATCCTCTCTACCGTTCCTTACCCTTCCGGGCGATTTCCCCCCGCGACCCCGATCACCCCGGTGAACGCCATATCGGGCCCCCGGCGACATCTCCCCCGACCGGCGATCCCGCTCCCGGGAAACCGCGCTACCTTCGCGTGCCGCGCACCCCGGAACAAGCCCGGGAACGCTAGTCCATTCAAATCACTCCCTCCTCCCACAAAAGCAGGGCGAGTTTCTCCCCCGCCTCCGCCGGTGAATCCGCCTCCACCAGTCGGCATCTCCTCTCGCGACGGGGAGGCTCCAGGCACACGGTCTCCATCCAGGGCGGGGGCACGTCCCCTTCCAGCTCCTTCGGACCCAGGACCCTCTGGGGCAATTCCCTTGCTGCCCGGATGGCCTGGAGGCTGGGGTAGCGGAGCTCCCCCGCCTCCCCGCTCACCGTGACCAGGGCGGGGAGGTCACACTCCACCACCTCGCAGCCATCGGAGAGAACCCTCTCCACAACCACCCTACCTCCCTCGACTTCCAAGCTTCGGGCCAAGGTCACCGCGGGAATTCCCAGGAGCCGCGCCACGCCCAGCCCCACCACGCCCGCGTTGGTATCGGAGGCCTGCCGGCCACAGAGCACGAGGTCAAAGGGTTCCAGCTTGCGCAGGGCGGCGGCCAAAAGGGTGGCCGTGGCCCGCGAGTCCAGAAGCGCCTGGTCCCACGCCTCGTCCTCCAGCAGCACGGAGGCATCCGCTCCCGCGGCCATGGCCTTCAATATCACCGCCCGGGAGAGTTTCCTCCCCAGCGAAAGGAGGGTGACGCTTCCCCCGATCCGCTCCTTCACCCGGATGGCCAACTCCAGGGCGTTCTCGTCGAAGGGGTTGATGACGGGAGGCAACCCTCTTGCCACCACCCTCTTATCCGCCAGGTTCACCTCGTAAGAAGAAGGGGGGCCCTCGGGGTCCGGGACCACCTTGGCCAGCACCACGATGTGCAATCGCCTCACCTCCACCTCTCGCCGCGCGCCCGTTCCCCAGCTAAACCAGCTCCCGCAGCCTCGAGATGAAGGCGGGGAGCACCTCCTTCCAGTCGCCGACCACGCCGTAATCGGACACTTTGAAGATGTAGGCCTCGGGATCCTTGTTTATGGCCACGACCTTCCCGGAATCGCACATACCCGACAAGTGCTGGCTGGAACCGGATATGGCCACGGCTATATAAAGCTCGGGAGCCACTACCTTCCCGGTGATCCCCACCTGGCAGGTGGCGGGGGCCCATCCCGAGTCCACCGGCGGCCGGGAGGCTCCCACGGTCCCGCCCAGGAGACGGGCCAGTTCCCGGAGCATCTCGAAACCTTCCCTCCCTCCCATGCCCCGGCCCCCGGAGACCACCACCCTTGCTTCCTCGAGGGGGCATTCCCCCGCCTCTAGGCTGCGCCTCTCCCTTACCACCATCCTGGTAACCGCCGGTGGATCGGCGGGAAGGGGGACCAACTCGCCCCCAGGGCTCGAGGGGGGGAGGACCTCGCCCACCCGGGACCTGACCGTGGCCAGGGTCAGAGGTGTTGTGACCCTCATGGTGGCCAGGGCGTTGCCGCCGTATACTGGCTTGGTGAATAAGAAGCCATCCTCGCCGGCCCTTATCCCCACGCAATCGGTGACCACCCCCGCCTCCAGGGAGAAGGCCAGCCGGGGAAGCAAGTCCTGTCCCAGGCACGTGTGGCCAGCTAGGATGAGCCCCGCACCTTGCTCCTCCAAGTAGGGCTCGAGCACGGCCTGCCAGGCCTCAGGGTTATAGGGGGCAAGCGAGGGGTGTTCCAGGTAGATGACCCTATCAGCGCCGCGGGATGCTATCTCGTCGAGGGCCCCCTCGAAGTGACTTCCCAGGACCACCGCCGTCACCATGCCCTGTTCCGAGACGAGGCCCCTGGCTAGGCCTAGGAGCTCCAGGGTGAGAACGGTGGGATCCCCGCCCTCCCCTACCGCCAACACGATGATCTCCCGACCGCCGCCAGCCATCTCCGACCTCCAGGAGAGAACCCGGGCACCACCCTCCCCACCCAACCCCCAACATCACGGGGAGGAAAACACCGCAAGGAAGCCCCGGCACGAGACACCGCTACCGGATCATCCCGCCCCTCTCCCGGTTCCCGCTCAAGAACCCGACATTTCCCAAGACCGGGAACCACTTAACAAGTCGTCATGCCAAAGACAGCACCAGACTTAAGCCGCCAACTGCTTTTTATACCTCTTTCATAGACATAATAAACATGTTTGCAAAGATCAAGT
>JAPWVA010000230.1 GCA_028275245.1 Actinomycetota bacterium | reverse complement strand
CCACGCCACCCGCTCATGGACGGTGGTGCCCCGGGGGAGCGTCCTCCTGGAGTGGCAGGAAGGGGAAGGCGAGGTGCTCCTGATCCTGCGGCCGCGGGAGATCCCGGGGAGGGTGAGCATGGCCTCGGGCAGCTCACGCGGTGTCGCCGGCGTGGAATCCCTGGCCTGGACCCTGGCCGAGCGCCTCATCGACGTGCAGGGTGGAAGCCTGGAAGCGCTGCCGGGGGAATCCGCGGGGCTAATCATCCGGCTTCCCCGCGCGCCGGCGTCGCGTCCACCGGACGGATAACCATGCAGGGAAGGCCCTCCCTCATTCACAACTCCCAGGTTCTCTGCTATTTATTATGATCCCGGAATCGTCAAGCCCCCGGAGGGCCCGGTAGATGTAACCCGATTCGAAGGGAGGCTCCTCACGAGAGGTGAAAACATGGAGAGACTGATATACCAGCTAGTGGAAGGGAAGTGCCGCATATGCGGGTCCAGCACTCAGGTCATGCGTGTGACCGAGTTCAACCTCAAGGTCTGCCTATCCTGTTACCCCCGTTTCTTCGAGAGGAGGATCCGGCGTACACTGGAAAAATATGACATGGTGCGCGAAGGGGACAGGGTGCTGGTGGCTCTCTCGGGGGGAAAGGATTCCGCCGCCCTTCTCTTCACCCTGAAAAGACTCTCGGCCCATTTGGGTTTCGATCTTTTCGCCACCCACTTCCATTTGAACATGGGCGATTTCTCCGACCGGAACCTCGCCATAGTGGAGGAACAGGCCGTGCGGGCGGGGGTGGAGTTGAGGGTAGTCCGCATCGGCGAACTGGGTCTCAGGATATCCAAGGTGAAGGGATGGAAACCCTGCGCTGTGTGCGGGGCGATAAAGAGGGCGCTGATGAACCGGGAAGCGCGGGCGGTGGGGGCGAACGTGTTGGCCACAGCCCACACCCTCGAGGACATGCTCCTCTTCGCGTTCAAAAACCTGCTGTCCCGGCGCCACTACCTCCCGCCGCCGGTCCTTGAACCCATCGGGGACCTGCCCAAGAAGGTCAAACCCATGATGTTCACCTCGGAAAGGCACACCCTCCAGTACTGTCTTCTCAGGGACATCCCCTTCTTCCCGGAGAAATGCCCGACCTGGTCTCCCAAGGGACACTCCCTCAAGGAGGTCTTCGAGACCCTGGAGAGGATAGTGCCTTCGGGTAAGCTTCAGCTGCTTCTCTCCCTCATGGAGGTGATGCCACCCCGGGAGGAGTACATGTGGCGCCCCACCGGGACCTGCCCCGAGTGCGGCGAGCCCACCTCCCAACCCAAGTGCCCCCTGTGCCAACTCTCGGAATGGTTCTCATCCCAGCAGGGCAGGGAAAGCGCATGAACGGGGTGACCACCGGGAGATCCGCCGGAGATCCGCCGGGCACATTCTCGTAGCGACATCCCAGTGCCCGCCACCTTTAAACCAATATCTCCTCCAAGTTTTTCCTGGGCCGTAGATGGGGAGGTGCTGCATAGCCTCATCGTGAGCACTAAATCAATATCTCCTCCAAGTTTTTCCTGGGGCGGGGAGGGGGGTCTTCCGCTGGAAAGCCCATGGGTAGGAGAAAAAGGGGCGGGTATTCCGGGGGGAGCGCCAGGATCTCGGCCACCTTGGCTTCCTCGAAGGCCCTGACCCAGCAAGTCCCCAGGCCCAGGGAAGTAGCCGCCAGGACCATGTTCTCCACGGCGATGGTGACGTTTATCACCGCGTGGAGGAAGCCCCTCTCCCCTTCGGCATCGCCCTTCTTGCGAAGGTACCAGAGGATCATGCCCGCGCTGGGCTTCACCGCCCCGGCGCGCAAAAGTTCCAGGGTCCTCTTGGATCGCTCCCCCAGGGCTGGAAGGTCAGCGCAAGCCACGATAACCACCGGGGCCTCCTCCACGAAGCGCTGGTTGTGAGCCGCTTCCCTCAAAGCCCTCCGCGTGACAGGATCCTTCACAACCTTGAATTTCCAGGTCTGCAAGTTGCTGGCGGAGGGGGCGAGTCGTCCCGCCTCCAGCACCTTCCTCAACAGATCGTCCGGGACCTCCCGGGAGGAATAGCGCCTGATGCTCCTCCTGGCGGCTATGGCCTCCAAGACCTCCACGCAGTATCACCTCCGCAACGTCCGGTGAAACCACCTCTCATCCGGCTCCCCTGGGTAATCTCCCGGTGCATCGCCCGACCCCGTCCCGGGGGAAACTCGTATAACGGGGGAGCCAGAATGGCATTTCCCACCTTCCCTACTCACCGGGTCTTCCCCTCTCCCTGGGTCCTCCCCCCAGAAGCTCCTCCACCTTTTCCATCAACGCACCGATACCCTTGCTCTTGGGAAGGAAGTGGGTTCTCCCCATCTCCTCCAGCTGTCTTATCCTTTTCTCGTCGGAAAGCACGGAGGACACCAACACCGGTATCTCCCTGGTCTCCTCTTCCTGACGAAGCTTTTTCAACACCCACAGGCCGCTGAAGCGGGGCAGGTGTATGTCCAGGATGACCAAGTCGGGTCGGAGCCGCCTGGCCAGGTTGACGGCGCTGAAGGGAGCGTGGCACAAGACAACCCTGGCACCTCTTCCGCCCAACATTATCTCCATCAGGCGCGCCAGGGAACGGTCATCCTCCACCACAAGGATTTTCTTCCCCTCCATTGAGAAAAGTATATCCATTACTGGAGGGGAGACAAAGGACACAGGTTAAGCCCCACCCCTGGCGGTAAGGTTGCTTCAGGAGCGCCTGGACCTGCGCCGCAGCGGCACCGTTATGCCGAATTCCTTCTTGCGCTTGGAAATGGTGGAGGGGTGGCACTGGTAGATCTGGGCGATCTCCCTGAGGGTCAGTCCCTCCTTCAAAAAGACGCGGAGGTCGGACTTCTTGATGTCCACCTTGGGAGCACCCACCTTCCCGGTACGGATCCTCCTCGGCTTGATCTCCCGGGCCAAGTCCCGGGCGGTCTTGGCTTTGGCCCTATTCGCCGTGTTATTCTTCTTCGCGGTCCTTACTTCCGACTTCCTCGACTGCCTCTTCTTGGTGGTTGTGGTCGGCATTTTCATCTCTCCTTTCGCCTCACCCGGTTTTCCCGCTACTTACAGGACCCGACGCTTCAGGCTGCCCGGTCTTTCCCAGAGATTGATGATCGCGCCCCCGTCAGGGATATACCCGCTGGGACAGCTGTCATCACATTTTTAGAT
>JAPWVA010000228.1 GCA_028275245.1 Actinomycetota bacterium | reverse complement strand
ATGTCGGACATCTGCACCATCCCGGTGAACCTGGCCGGACTCCCGGCCATAAGCATCCCCTGCGGGCTGGACCAGGGTCTCCCCGTAGGGTTCCAGGTCATCGGGAAGCTCCTGGACGAGGCCACGGTGCTCAAAGTGGCCTATGCCCTGGAACAGGCCCTGGACTTCCGGGAGAGGCCAGGATTGGCGAGGGGGTGAGGCGATGAACGGGTGGGAAGCCGTGATCGGCCTGGAGATCCACGCGGAACTGAAGACCGCCTCCAAGATGTTCTGCTCCTGCGACGCCTCCTTCGGCGGGGAGCCCAACACCAAGGTGTGCCCGGTCTGCCTGGGCCTTCCCGGGGTCCTGCCGGTCCTCAACGAGAAGGCGGTGGAGCTGGCCCTACGGCTGGCCCTGGCCCTGAACTGCCGCATATTGCCCCGGGCCCTCTTCCACCGCAAGAACTACTTCTACCCCGACATGCCCAAGAATTACCAGATTTCCCAGTATGACCAGCCCCTGGGTGTGGAGGGGTTTCTGGAGGTGGAGACGGAGGAGGGCACCTTCCGGGTGGGGATCCACAGGGTGCACATGGAGGAGGACACCGGCAAGACCATCCACAAGAGCGAAAGCGGGCGCATCCACGGCTCGGAGTACAGCCTGGAGGACTTCAACCGCGCCGGTGTCCCCCTGCTGGAGATCGTGACCGAGCCCGACATCCGCACTCCCGAGCAGGCCAAGGCCTTCCTCCAGGAGCTCAAGAGCATCATGGAGCACCTGGAGGTCTCCGACTGCCGGATGGAGGAGGGAAGCCTTCGTTGTGACGCCAACGTGTCGGTGCGCCCGGCGGGTAGCGATTCCATGGGGGTGAAGACGGAGATAAAGAACATGAACTCCTTTCGGGCCCTGCAGAGGGCGCTGCAATACGAGATCGAGAGGCAGGTCCGGCTCCTGGAGTCGGGCGGGGAGGTGGTGCAGGAGACCCGTCACTGGGACGCCGATGCCAACATGACCACGCCGCTGCGTACCAAGGAATACGCCTACGATTACCGTTACTTCCAGGAGCCCGATCTGGTCCCCCTGGAGCTGGACCGGGTCTTCATGGAGAGGGTCAGGGCCTCCCTACCGGAGCTTCCCTCCCAGCGACGGCGGCGCTTCCGGGAGGAGTACGGCCTTCCCGCCCACGATGCCCGGGTTCTCACCTCCTCCAAGGCCATGGGGGATTTCTTCGAAGAGGTGGTGAGGCTGGGGGCGCCCCCCAAGGCGGCCAGCAACTGGATGATGGGAGAGCTATCGGCCTACCTTAACGCCCAGGACTTGGAATTGGGGCAGCTCGCCATCGGTCCCTCGCACCTTGCGGAGCTCATCTCTCTCATCGAGAAGGGCACCATCAGCGGTAAGATCGCCAAAGATATCTTCCAGGAAATGGTAGATAAAGGCGAGATGCCCAGTGCCATCGTGGAGAAGCGAGGCCTCACCCAGATCAGCGACCAGGCGGAACTGGAGGGTATAGTCAGGGAGGTCCTGGAGGCAAACCCGGGGCCTGTGGAGGATTACCGGAGGGGCAAGACCCAGGCTATCGGTTTCCTGGTGGGACAGGTGATGAAGCAGACCCGCGGGAGGGCCAATCCGGGCCTGGTGAACGAGCTCCTCAGGAAGATGCTCGATGCTTGAGAACCGGGATGAACGGGTGGAAGGGGGTGGTCCCGTTCCCATCCGGGTTGTTGATTCTCGGCTTGCGCCCCTTTGCTGGGATACCGGGTGAAAAGGGGGACGGCGCGCGGAGAGGTGTTGAGTTTGGCAAGGCATAAGCGTTCGAGAAGGGGGCCCCGTGGGAAAGAAAAGGGAGTGGGGACGCTGGTACCCGCGCTGGCCGTTCTCGCCCTGGTAGCCCTTCTTTCCCTTCCCGGTTGCGGTGGCAGGGGAGGAGCGGTCGTCCCTGGAGGCGCCGGGGACCCGGTAGAGCTGGTGCGCACCTTCATGAGGTCGGTGGAGGAGGAGGACGTGGACCTTTTCCTCTCCTGTCTGGTGGAGGGGTTTCCCATCCCGGAGCCCGACGAGGCCCTGGGCGTGTCCGGGGATTCGGGTCTCGATCCCCGGAGGTTCCTGGAGGTCTCCTTCGGGGGCGTGGATTTCCACTTCGAGGGCGTGGAGCTTTCGGTGGTGGAGGAGACGCCCGAGAGGGCCACGGTCTCCACGGTGGCTGGGAGGCTGAGGATGGACCCGCTGGGGGTGCCTCTCCTGCGGGACCTCCGGCAGGAGCCCCTAGTCTTTTATGCCGTGCGGCGGAAGGGAAGGTGGTACCTGGAGAACAACCCGGTGCCCTACATCACCCTTGGCCCCGGGATGCCGTCGCTGCTGGGAGTGGGTCCGGGAGAAAAAGCACCGCGTGATGGGCGCCCGGGAAATCGCGGGATTAAGTACCTTTATAGGAAAAGCTGGGGAAGCAAAAGAGGGATGCCTTCCGGCACCCCTCTTTCTTGTGGCCTGTAAAGCCCTTAGCCCTGCTCGGAGACGAGCTTCTCGTAGGCCGCCGCGTCCAGCAGGTCCTCCACCCCGGAGGGATCGGCCAGCTTCACCTTGATCATCCAGCCCTTCCCGTAGCAATCCTCGTTGATTATCTCCGGGGCTTCCACCACCTCGGGGTTGGTCTCCACGATCTCCCCGTTCACCGGGCTGTAGACGTCGGACACCGACTTCACCGACTCGATCTCCCCGAAGGGCTCTCCGGCTTTGACCTCGGTGCCCACCTCGGGCAGCTCCAGGAAGACGATTTCCCCCAACTGGTCCTGGGCATAGTAAGTGATGCCTACCGTCGCGGTGTCGCCCTCGATACGGGCCCAGGTGTGTTCGGGGTGATACTTCAGGTCATCCGGGTACATTTTTCACCTCCGTGCTCATTTCTCCAACCCCGACGTCGGGGAAATAATACTCCATTTCCGTTATCTTGAACAGGCACGCCGGGGTTTGGCCTCACCGCCCTTTTACTTCTTCCTGGCCGGTGCCGCGTGGATGGCCCTCTCGTGGACGGCCTCGGCGGCCTCCATGATGGCTTCGGCCAGGGTGGGATGGGCGTGAATGGTGCTGCCGATGTCCCGGGCGGTGGCCCCCAAGCGGATGGCCAAGGCCACCTCATGGATGAGGTCGGAGGCATGCGGCCCCATGATCTGGCAGCCCACCACCTTATCGCTGGAGGCCTCCACCACCAA
>JAPWVA010000229.1 GCA_028275245.1 Actinomycetota bacterium | reverse complement strand
CTGGACCTTTCCACCCTGCGGCTGGCCCTCAACGGCGCCGAGCCGGTGGACCCGGTGGCCCTGGAGAACTTCGTGCGCAAGGGCTCGGAATTCGGCATGAGGCCCGAGGTCCCTTATCCGGTTTATGGTCTGGCCGAGGCCACGCTGGCGGTGACCTTCCCCAAGCCGGGCGAGGTTTTCAAGCTGGATCACGTGTCCCGGGAAGCTATAGAGATGGAAGGTTTTGCCAAGCCTTGCCGGGAGGGGGAGGAAGGCTCCCGCACCCTGGTATGCTTGGGCACGCCCCTGGATGGCATGGAGGTGGCCATCTTCAAAGAGGATGGCACCTGGGGGAAGGAGAGGGAGGTGGGGGAGGTCTGCGTCAGGGGCCCGTCCCTGATGTCCGGTTACTGGGGGGACCCCGCCTCAACCGCCGAGGCGTTGAGGGGAGGCTGGCTGCACACCGGTGACCTGGGGTACCTGGCCCGGGGGGAGTTATACCTGGTGGGCAGGATTAAGGACATGGTCATCGTGGGAGGGCGGAACCTCTTCGCCGAGGACGTGGAGAAGTGCGCCGAGGACGTGGAGGGGGTGCGCAAGGGCAACGCCGTCGCCTTCGGGGTCACCACGCGAAGGGGCAGGGAGAGGCTGGTCCTGGTGGGGGAAACCCGCCTCACCTGTGCGGAAAGGGCGAAGCAAGTGGCAGAGGCGGTGGCCAGGGCCGTCCGGGAGAAGATAGGGGTGCCCGTGAGGGAGGTGGTCCTGGTGCCGGCTGGGACCCTTCCCAAGACCTCCAGCGGCAAGAAGAGGCGTTTCCTGTGCAAGCACCTCTACCTTTCCGACCAGCTGGAGGCGGTGGCCAGGAGTGGGGCGCCCATCACGGGCCCAGATGCCTAGGGATAGGGGAAAGGTTGAACCCGGGTGGTGGGTGCTGGAAGGGCACCCTTCCCTCGCCCAAGCGGCGGGGCCGAGAAGGGGATTGGCCCGACACCCCGGCGGGCAAAGGCCGGTCATTTTCCCCTAGGAGTCCATGCTGGAGGAACGCGGTCAGGGCCGTCGAGGGGGTCACCGGAAGGGATTCACCCCCCGTTCCGCCGCGATGCGGGTGAAGGTCTCCACCACATGAGCGGGGGGTTCCCCGGCGTCCTCCTTAACTTCTAGGCGGATAGCTCCCTGGGGGCAGGTGGGGACGCAAAGTCCGCAGCCAATGCACCTATCCTGCAGGATCTCAATTCCCTCCCCCCTCTCCGCTATCGCCTCCATCTGGCACCTCTCCAGACAGGTGCCACAGTGGGTACAGGATTCCCTGTCCACCCTGGCCCGGTAGCGGGCAAGGACCTTTTCGGCCGGCTTTTCCATGGCCTTGAGAGATCTGAGGACCCCGCAGCAGCAACCGCAGCAGCAGCAAACGTTGAGGAGCTGGACGGCGTTGTTGGGGAAGAGCACCAGGGCGTTTTCCTCCGCCTCGTCCAAGATGCGCAGGGCCTCCACCACACCCACCTGGCGGGCGATCCCGTTTTCCAGGTAATAGCGGGCGCTGGCGCCGAACACGAAGCAGGTCTCCTCCGGCCGGTCGCAACCCTCTCCCAGGATCCTCTTTTCCCGGCGGCATATGCAAGGAGCCACGGCTATAAGCTCCTGCCCGGCTACCAGCTCCCGGATACGGTCATAGGTGGCCACCTTCTGCGCGTCGTCTATCGCCTCCTGGATGGGGACCACGCGGAACTGGCTGGTCCTGAGCCCCTCCCAGAGACGGCGGAGGTAGGGTAGGTACTGCTCCATCATCTCCGCCAGCTCCCGGTCCAGGTTCCCCACCTGAAACTCATAGATGCCCACCACGAAATGGATGGCCATGTAATAGGCTTCTTCCTCTCGTCGGAGTCGATAGACCAGCCCCTTGGAGGCCATCTTTTCCAGTATCCCGGCCATCTCCAGGGGGTCCCGCCCCATCCTCTCAGCCACCGCGGTCGGTGGCTCCGGGAAGGGTTTCAGGTGCATGAAAACCTCCGCTTCCCCGGGGTCAAAAAGCTTTTTCAGGATCCTCAATTCCACCCCGGTGGGGGTGGAGGGATACCCTCCCGGGAGGTGGTCCAGGAATTCCCTGAGCCTCTTATATATCTCAGCAGTGCCTTCTGCTGTCCCTTCCATTCCTGTTCCTCCCTCCAGGTCTATCCATCCAGCAGGCCTGCCGTCCCCGCTTCCCGCGGCGCCTTCCCCATAATGGCACAGGGTCCCATCGCCCCACACCTCGCTTGCGGGTTCCGTCGGCCATCATCGGTCCGATTCCTTCCGCTCGAGAGGTTGCGGCGACCCTACCCCTCGCGGCCTTTTTGCCTTCCTGGGAGGACCCGGCGCCCCTCGCAGGGCCGACATGGGTCCCATGATCCGATGATCCCGGCCGGGATCAAGCCCGGCTGTCCGAGGGGCCGACTTTTTGGTCGAGGCCTCCTGCTGCGGGAAATCCAACCTGAAATTCGCGGTGAATCCCACCCTGCAGCCAGGAACCCGCAAGGAGGCCCGGTTACGGGAGCCGGCCTCTAGCTTGCGCAAGGTATCAGCCGTACCTTTCCAGGAAGCCATGCAGCTTGCCCTGCTCCTGGAGGATGCGCATCCCCATCTCGCCGGTGGTCCTGGGAGGCTCCGGCACCTCTGCCCCCTTCTCTAATCTCAGGGCCCGGGAGGGGCAGCCGGTGACGCAGAGACCACATCCTATGCACCTATCTCGGTTGAAGACGGGCCGCTCTCCCGCCATGGTCACCGCCTGCACGGGACACCTATCCTCGGCACAGGTCCCGCATCCGGTGCAGGCGTCCTCGTCCAGCACGGGCAGGAACCCGGAGCGGGTATATACATTCCGGTTTCCCCAGCGAAGGTTGGCACGCAAGAGCCCGCAGCAGCAGGGACAACAATTGCACACGAAAGTCAGTTTCTCCTGTGCGTTGTTCACCTGGTGGACCAGCCCGGCCCGGTCGAATTCCCGGAGCTTTTCTATCATCTCCTCCTTGGAGATATAGCGGCCGAACCCCCTTTCCACCAGGAAGGTGCAGGTCTCGTCGAAGAGCATGCATGCTTCCCGGGGCGCGTCGCAGTTGTTCTCCAGCTCCCGACAGGCGCACCGAGCGATACCGGTGACTTTGGCCTTCCTTATCATCTCGTACACCATCTGGTAAGGGAGTACCCCCGGCCGGTTTTCCACCTCCTCCTGGATGG
>JAPWVA010000227.1 GCA_028275245.1 Actinomycetota bacterium | reverse complement strand
GACCGCGATTGATCTAACCGCGGGAGCT
This sequence comes from Actinomycetota bacterium, assembly GCA_028275245.1. Classification (GTDB taxonomy): domain Bacteria; phylum Actinomycetota; class Geothermincolia; order Geothermincolales; family RBG-13-55-18; genus JACVJK01. The sequence goes on along the minus strand of JAPWVA010000227.1, from coordinate 3,162 downwards.
CGGGTGGACATCGGGTAGCCCGCCTGGGTCCCGGAGTGAGGTTTCCCTGTGACTTGCAGGAAGGGTCATTGCATATTATTATTTTGACCGGATGGTCGGTCGATTTTCCAAAATGGGAACGCGTGCTAATCCCCGCAAGGACGAGAGGGAGCGGCAGATCAAAGAAGCCGCCCTTCACCTCTTCTCGGAGAAGGGCTTTCACGATACCACCATACAGGAGATCGCCGAGGAAGCGGGGCTGGGCAAGGGGACCATCTACTGGTACTGGGATTCCAAAGAGGACTTGGCATTCTCTCTGGTGGAGGACATGCTGGGTGCCTTCCTGACGCTGTTAAGGGAGGCCGAGTCCTGGGATCTTCCCTTCTTGGAGAAGCTCGGTTACCTCGTTCACCGGGCAGCGCGGTTATACGAGGAGAAGAAAGACCATTGCCGGCTGCTTTGGAAGTTCAGGGCTGACCGACACTACATCTTCAACCCCGATTACGTGAAAAAGGTGACCAGCTATTACAGGGAGATAAGAAAGTCCCTGGCCTCTGTGATCGGTAAAGGCGTGGAGGAGGGCGTCATCGAATGTGATGACCCGCACTACCTGGCCCTGGTGGTGCTGGGCATAGCCGAGGGCCTGGAGCTGGAGTGGCTGGAGAACGAGGGCTTCGACCTGGAAGAAGCCCTGCAGCTCGTGCTGGGCAACCTCTTTTCCGGGTTGTCCAGGGAAAGTTCAAGGGAACATGACTCGAGGAAGGGAAGGAGGTAGGGAGGATGAAGGTTATCGCTCTCGGGGGAGCTGGGGCCATGGGTCGCACAGCGGTGAAGGACCTAGCCGCCTCGCCCCAGGTGGAGGAGTTGGTCATCGCCGATCACAACCTGGAGGAGGCGAAGAGGCTGGCATTGTATTTAGGGGAGAAGGTGAGGGCAATACATGTGGATGCCAACGACCATGCCTCCTTGGTCCAGGCGATCAGAGGCTTCGACGTGGCCCTGGGAACAGTGGGGCCATTCTACAAGTACGAGGCAAGGATGATCAGGGCCTGCATCGAGGCGGGAGTAAATTACGTAAGCATCTGCGACGATTACGACGCGGCGGAGGAGGCGCTGTCCTTGGACGGGCAGGCGAAAGAGGCGGGGATAACGGCGGTGACGGGCGTGGGCTGGACCCCCGGCATCACCAACGTCCTGGCCCGGCTGGCGGCGGACCAGCTGGACGAGGTGGAGGAGATAGCCATATCCTGGGGTTGCCACGCCTCCGACACCGCGGGCAAGGCCGTGACCCTGCATTACCTCCATGCGGTGACCGGGATGATCCCCACCTACGTAGACGGGCGCATCACCTACATTCCCGCGGGAAGCGGACTGGAGAGGGTGAGGTTCCCGGAGCCGGTGGGAGCCATCGACGTTTTCCATGCGGGACATCCGGAGCCCATCACCGTTCCCCGTATCATCAACGCCAGGACGGTGACCCTCAAGGGAGGGTTGGTGGAGGGATACCTGGTGAAGTTGTGCAACGCCCTGGTAAGGCTGAGGCTCACCGACACCCCGTACAAGAAGGACCTGGTGGGCAACTTCTTCAATCGGGTGCTTCCCTACCTAGAGAACGTGGGCCGGCCCCCCGAGACCTGCTCCGCCTGCCGGGTGGACGTGACCGGCAAAGTGGGAGGCCGGTGGACTCACCTGGTTTACGGTGCCGCCGCCCACATGGACGTCCTCACCGGCATACCCGCCTCCGTGGGCGTCCAGCTGGTGGGGGAGGGAAAGGTCTCCACGCGGGGCGTCACTGCTCCTGAGGCCTGCTTCGATCCCCCTGAGTTCTTGGGCAGGATCTCCGAGAGGGGGATAAAGCTATATCGGGGCGCGGGGATGGAGGACCCGCTGGAGTTGTGAAGCCTCCCTTGGGTCCCGGTAAAAGGGCCTCACGGGGCTAGGTACCGGGATTCAGAGGGAGAATGATGATGCGAAGGCAGGTGCCCGCATCAGATGAGATTCATCCCGGGGAAGAGGTACTCGGATAGGTGAACCCGATTCTTTGAGGGCAAGATGGAGGAGGGACTTTGTTGACTGGGGAATGGGAGGGCCCAGACCTCCCCCGTCCTTGCGTCATGTTGAGAGCGGATGGGGAGCATTGCCTGGAGACGGCGGCTAGGAAGGAATACGAGAGACTGGCCCTTTCCATCCTGCGGGGGGAGAAGGGGGGAGAGGAAGCAGGGGAAAGGCTGGATCTTTTGAGGGAGTTCCTGGAGAAGGCCGATTTTCGGTCCCTGCGGGCCAGCTCGGAAGCTCGCATCAAGGAAAAGGGGGAGGCCAGGGCGCTGATTTTCAAGCGGGGAGAGGAGGTGGACTGCGTCTTTATCGACCGCTGACCGGATGAGGGAATGAGGCATGCCGTGGCCCCAGGGATCCTCCGATGAATACGGTGAGACCCGCATCCCCGTACAGCTCGGGGAGCGGGTTCCCTTCCGTTTACAGAGTTCTCCTCCCGGTGCGGAAAAGACCCACAGGAAGTTGTCAGCGCGAGTACCCGGTGACCGCGCCCTGCCCCGGAAGACGGGGTTTTCCGCCCTCTTAACCGGTCCCTTCTTCTCCTTATACACCTTCCACTCATCTTTACATCCTCAGATAGTCCCTATGCTTTACCGTTTCACCCTCATGGTTTAGAATGCACCGTTCGATAACCGTATGGAGGAGATGGCGACAAGGACGGGTAACGAGCGCGATGCAAAGCCATTGGGGCGATATAAGGCGGATACTCCGTAACATCGGTTACATATTCGGAGGCGGGGTGTTCAGGGCCATCCTCACCCCATTGTTCCTGGTGATCATCGCCAGGAGCCTGGGGGCCGAGGATTTTGGCGGCTACTCCTTCGCCTTCTCCCTGGCAAGCATCCTACTGGTGCTAGGGGACATGGGGCTCTCCAAGCTGGTGGTGAGGGAGCTTGCCCCCCGCAGGGAGCATGCCTCCAAGTACCTGGGGGGTCTCCTTATTCTCCGTCTGGCCACTGGTGTGATGGGGTCTTTGGTGCTCTACGCCTTCATAAGGTGGGCGGGAAAGAGGGGCGATACCGGCTGGGCGCTCCTCCTCATCGGCGTGAGCCTGGTCCTTTCCACCGGGTTTCGCCGCCTCTTCGACGCCGTTTTCCAGGCCCTGGAGGAGATGAAGTACCAGGCCTG
>JAPWVA010000011.1 GCA_028275245.1 Actinomycetota bacterium | reverse complement strand
TGCTCTTGGGCTTGAACCCCAAGTATATCCGGGAGGAACCTTATATACCATCCGCCACCTTTTTCCCTTGGATAAAGGCCAGCGACATCGGGCTTCGCATCGCCGCAGGGGTTTATCTTTACGCCATCCCCTGCGTTGCCTCTTATGTGGGCGGCGACATCGTGGCTGGGATGCTGGCCTCGGGCATTTTCAACACCGACAAGTTGACCCTTTACATAGATATCGGCACCAACGGGGAGATGGTGTTGGGGAACAAGGACTGGATGCTCTCCTGCTCCTGCTCCGCCGGCCCCGCCTTTGAGGGTGGGGGGGTGAAGCACGGCATGAGGGCCACTCGAGGAGCCATCGAGCAGGTGCGCATCAACCCGGGTAACTATGAACCTATGATCATCACCGTGGGCCGCAAGAAGCCCATAGGCATATGCGGATCGGGCCTCATAGACGCCCTCTCCGAGATGTTCCTCACCGGCGTCATCAACGAGAAGGGCAAGATAAATCTGGACCTGCCCACCCCCCGGGTGAGGGCCACCGAGGGGGGAGCGGAGTACGTGCTGGTGTGGGCGGAGGATTCGGCCACGCGGAGGGACATAGTCATCACCGAGGTGGATATCGACAACCTGATGAGGGCCAAGGCGGCGGTATACGCAGGTATAGAGATCCTCCTCTCCTCGGTGGACATGGACGTCTCCATGATCGACGAGCTGCTCATAGCCGGGGCCTTCGGGCGGTACCTGGAGGTGGACAAGGCGGTCAACATCGGGCTATTGCCGGACATCGGCTATGACAAGATGAAGTTCGTGGGCAACGGTTCCCTGCTGGGGGCCCACCTGGCAGCCCTGTCCAAGGAGATGTTGCAGCGGGCCAACGAAATAGCCCGGCAGATGACATACCTAGAGCTATCCGCCAATCCGGCCTTCATGGACCGATACCTCTCCGCCCTCTTCTTCCCCCACACCAACCTGGACGCCTTCCCCACGGTTAAGGGGAAGCTGGAGCGGTACCGCTCGCGACATGGCGCGACGAGGAGGGCGGCATCCGCCGGGGGTGAGGATTAGGATGTCCTACGTCATCGCCGTCTCGGGAAAGGGGGGGACCGGAAAGACCACCTTTTCCGCCTTGAGCGTGGATTTCCTGGTGAGGGCCACCGGCAAGCCGGTACTGGCAGTGGACGCCGATTCCAACTCCAACTTGGACCGTGCCCTGGGCACCCGGGCGGAGAAGACCATCGGTTCCATACGGGAGTACTTGACCGAGAACGTCAACAAGATGCCGCCGGGCATTCCCAAGGAGGTCTGGGTGGAGACCCTTCTCCAGCAGGCCCTGGTGGAGGAGAAGGGCTTTGACCTCATATCCATGGGCCGCCCGGAGGGCCCCGGCTGCTACTGCTACCTCAACAATATCTTTCGTCGTTACCTGGACTCCATGGTGGACCGCTACGAGTACGTGGTCATGGACAACGAGGCGGGCATGGAACACCTCTCCCGTCGCACCACCCGTGGGGTAGACGTGATGTTCATCACCTCCGACCACACCCGGAGGGGGGTGGAGACCGCCCTGCGTATCAGGGACCTGGCCCGGGAGCTCAAGCTGGACATCCGGCGCATGGCCTTGGTGGTGAGCCGGGTCAGGGGCGGCCTCTCCAGGGATCTGCGGGAGTTGGCCGAGGAGGGTAACTTGGAGCTGGCGGGGGTAGTGCCTGAAGACCCAGCCATCACCGAGAACGACGAGAAGGGCCTTCCCCTGGTGGCCATTCCGGCGGATAGCCCGGCCAGGAAAGCGGTGGAGGATATCCTCAAAAAGTACGTGGAGCCCCTGAAAAGGGAGGGATGAGGAAAAATTATCCCGTAAGATTATAGCCAACTGGGTCTTTTAATGAGATAATCGTTCGTTGGACCGGGGAGGTCGCCGATGTACGTACAGAAGCCCATGATCGAATTCCTGGACAAACTCGCCTCCAGGTCTCCGGAGCCGGGCGGCGGGGCAGCGTCGGCGCTAGTGGGAGCGGTAGGTGCAGCGCTGGTTTCCATGGTGGCCCACCTAACCCTTGGGAAGGAGAAGTACGCCGACGTGCAGGACCGCATCGAGGAACTCCTCAAGTCGTCGGAATCCTTAAGGTCGGAACTCCAGGAACTCCTGCAGAAGGACACCGAGGTCTATGCTGAGGTCTCAGCCGCTTACAAACTGCCCCGTGACACCGAGGAACAGAAGCGGGAGCGCAACGCCAAGATCCAAGAGGCCTTGAAGTCCGCCACCGAGGTGCCCTTCCGCATTGCCGAGAAATGCCTGCAGGTGGCCCGCCTTTCCCGCGTGGCTGCCGAGATCGGCAACGTGGGGGCGGTGAGTGATGCGGGGGTGGCGGTCCTCCTGGCTGAAGCGGCGGCCCAAAGCGCCGCTTTGAACGTGAGGATCAACGTGGTCAGCATCGAGGACCGACAGTTCGCGGAGGACCGTTGGTCCCGCGTGGAGGGGATCCTGAAGGAGGTCTCCGAGCTTCGGGATATCGTCCTCCGGTTGACCTACGAGAAGTTGGGTTAGCCGGGTTGACCCTCCTCTGGCAAGGGGATTGGCAACGGGAACTGGAGAAAGGAGAGCGGAGATGGGAATCGTCATCGATTGCGTAGCCATCGGCGAGGAGCTGATGAAGGAGATCCTCGAGGAGACCGAGGCCTTAAAGGCCAAGGGCATCGTACCTGGCATCGCCACCCTCCTGGTGGGGGATGATTTCGGCGCCAAGATGTACCGTGGGCAGGTGGAGAAGTTTTGCCAGGAGGCCGGGTGGAATTATTTCAACGAGAATCCCCCTGCGGATATCACGGAAGCGGAGGTCATCGAAATAGTCAAGAAGCTCAACGCCAACCCCGAGGTCAGCGGGATCCTGCCCCTCCGACCCTTCCCAGAGCATATCTCTGACAGCGCGGTCATCAACTCCATCGACGTGAACAAGGACATAGACTGCTTCCATCCCTTCAATATGGGTAAGCTGGCCCTGGGCGAGCCCACCTTCCCGCCGGCCACCCCATCGGCGGTAATCGAGATCCTCGACCGCTATGCCCGGCAGTATGAGAACGTGGAGCCTAAGGATTTCTATGAGGGGGCCGAGGTGGTGGTGGTGGGCCACTCCAACATAGTGGGCAAGCCGGTGGCCTTCCTCATGCTCAACCGTAACGCCACCACCACTGTATGCCACGTTTTCACCAGCATGAAGGGCAACCTGGAGAAGCACACCAAGGGCGCCGACGTGCTGGTGGTGGCGGCGGGCAAGCCCGACCTCATCGGCCCCGACCAGGTCAAAGAGGGGGCCATCGTGGTGGACGTGGGCATCAACCGGGTGAAGGTCCTGGACGAGAACGGAAACCCGGTGCTCAACGAGAAGGGCAAGCCCATGACCAAGACGGTGGGGGACGTCTCCTTTGACAAGGTCAAGGACATGGTCAAGGCCATCACCCCGGTGCCAGGGGGCGTGGGCGCGGTCACGAACCGCATGCTCATGAAGAACGCCCTACGGGCTTGCAAGATCCAGCACGGGTTGGAGTGATGGCGGTCAATCGGGACCGGGAGTGATGCTCGGATAATAACGGTTGGGAGGAAGGAAGAGGAAAGGAGTGCGGCGATGGCATTCAATCTTCCAACGGAAACGGCCAAGGGAAGGATACGCGAGGTGGAGATAGGGGCCGGAGAGAAGGCCCGCAAGGTGGGGGGCGAGAATTGCATGCCCTTCTACCTCTGGGAAGGCGAGATGCCGAACAAGCCCCTGGTGGCGTGCGAGGTCTTGGACGAGGTGGGCGAGCTTCCTTCCGCCCTGGAGAAGGTCCTGGGCGACGTGAAGGACGACCCGGTGGCCTGGGCCAAGAAGGCGGTGGAGGAGTGGGGTGCGGATGCCATCTTCCTCTGCCTCGCCTCCACCGATCCCAAGGGCTCCAACCGGCCCGCCGAGGAGGCTGCCGAGACGGTTATGAAGGTGGAGGAGGCGGTGAACGTACCCCTCATCGTCTACGGTACTGAGGACCTGGACAAGGATGCTGAGATCGCCCGGGTGGTGGCCACCAAGGCCGAGGGGAAGAACCTGGTAATCGGTCCGGCCAAGGAGGAGAACCACAAGAAGGTAGGGGCCCCGGCCATCGGCTACAAGCACGTGGTCAGCGCCATGACCCCCATCGACGTGAACCTCGCCAAGCAGCTGAATATCCTCCTCACCAACCTGGGCATGGAGCCGGACAAGCTGATCATCGACCCCACCACTGGGGCCTTGGGTTATGGTCTTGAGTACACCTACTCGGTCATGGAGCGCCTGAAGATCGCCGCCCTGATGCAGGACGACTCCATGACCCAGATGCCGCTGCTGGCCAACATCGGCTTGCAGGCTTGGAAGACCAAGGAGGCCAAGAGCTCCATCGAGGACTACCCGGAGTGGGGAGATCCCGAAAAGCGCGGGATCATGTGGGAGACCCTGACGGCGGTGGCGCTGCTGATGGCCGGGGCCAACATCCTGGTGCTTCGGCACCCCGAGTCCATCCGGCTGGTTAAGCAGCTCATAACAGACCTCTCCGCTTAGGCGTTTTCCATATGAAAGGAGGGGTTCACGAAGAACCTGTGAAGGAGGAGGAAGAGTTAGATGGCGGAAATCGAAGAACTTTCGGCGTGTGAAGCGACGCGGGAGATGCTCCGCAAGGCGGCGGAGCAGGACATGGAGACAGCCTTCCAGCGGGTGCAGCAGCAGAAGGGTTGTGCCTTCGGGGAGGCCGGCACTTGCTGCCGCATCTGCAACATGGGCCCCTGCCGGATCAACCCTAAGAAGCCGGAGGAAGCCCGGGGCGTGTGTGGTGCCGACGTGGACACCATAGTGGCTCGCAACTTCGCCCGCATGGTGGCGGCAGGAGCCTCGGCCCATTCCGACCACGGGCGGGCGGTGGCCGAGACCCTCATAATGGCAGCCAAGGGTGAGGCCCAGGATTACCAGATAAAGGACCGGGTCAAGCTCCTGGAGGTAGCTGCCGACCTGGGCATCGAGGTGGGGGACCGGGACATCAACGACATCGCCTTGGAGGTGGGCGAGCGCTGCCTGGCCATGTTCGGCCAACAGGAGGGCGAGCTGGACTTCGCTCAGAGGGCGCCAGAGCCCCGCAAGGAGATCTGGAGGCAGCTGGGCGTGTTCCCCCGGGGTATCGACCGGGAAGTGGTGGAGATAATGCACAGAACCCACATGGGGGTAGACCAGGATTATGAGAACTTGCTCCTGGCCTGCGCTCGCTGCGCCCTGGCCGATGGCTGGGGGGGCTCCATGATCGGTACTGAACTGCAGGACATCCTCTTCGGGACGCCGGAGCCCCTGGAGGCCAAGATAAACCTGGGCGTGCTCAAGGAGGACGAGGTCAACATCATCGTCCACGGACACGAGCCCATACTGTCTGAGATGATAGTGCTGGCCGCCAACCTGCCGGAGATGCAGGAGAAGGCCAAGGCGGTGGGCGCCAAGGGGATCAACCTGGCTGGCATTTGTTGCACCGCCAACGAGGTGCTCACCAGGCATGGGATACCCGTGGCTGGCAACGTGCTCCAGCAGGAGCTGGCCCTACTCACCGGCGCGGTGGAGGCCATGGTGGTGGATGTGCAGTGCGTATACCAGGGAATCGGGCAGATCGCCAACTGCATCCACACAGACATCATCACCACCTCCCCCAAGGCGAAGATGCCATACGCCCGCCACATAGAGTTCCATGAGGACAGGGCTCTGGAGATAGCCAAGGAGATAGTCTCCGCGGCCATCGAGAACTTCCCCAAGAGGGGAAAGGTCTACATCCCCGATGTCAAGGAGTCATTGATTGCGGGTTTCAACCACGAGTACATCAACTATATGCTGGGCGGGAAGTTCCGCGCATCCTACCGCCCCCTCAACGACGCCGTCATCGACGGCCGCATACGCGGCGTGGTGGGCGTGGTAGGTTGCAACAACCCCCGCGTCAAGCACGATGACATCCACGTGAGGGTTGTCCGGGAACTCATCGCCAACGGCTGCCTGGTGGTCATGACCGGCTGCGCCGCCCAGTCGGTGGCCAAGGCCGGGCTCATGCTCCCCGAGGTGGCCCGGGAGATATGCCCCAGGGGGTTATGGGAAGTCTGCGAGGCGGTGGGCATCCCGCCGGTGCTCCACTGCGGTTCCTGCGTGGATAACAGCCGCATCCTCATCGCCTGTACCGCCATGGTGCATGAGGGAGGCCTGGGCGATGACATAAGCCAGCTTCCCGTGGCCGGGTGCGCCCCCGAGTGGATGAGCGAGAAGGCCATCGCCATCGGGGAATACTTCGTGGCATCCGGTGTCTACACGGTGTTCGGGGTCAAGTGGCCCACCCTGGGCTCGAAGAACGTCACCGATTTCCTTTTCAAGAAGTACGCAGAGTACTTCAAGAACACTTGGGACTTCGAGCCCGATCCCGAGAAGATGGTGGGCAAGATCCTGAGCCATATCGATAGCAAGCGCGAAGCTCTGGGCATCATGGCCAAGAGGGAGAGGGTACTGTTCGACATGGCAATGAGGAGGGAGTTGGAGATCTAATGAGTAGGATAATCGCTGCAGCGGCTATAAAAGGTGCGTACAAGGAAGTGGAGACGGCCGAGCGTATGCTGGCCGAGACCAAGGAGGCCGTCGGCGCCACCACGAAGGTGGAGTTCCCCAACACCGGTTACTACCTCCCCATCATCTACGCCCTGACCGGCATCCCGGTGAAGACTCTGGAGGACATGGACAAGATCCTGGAGATCGCTAAAGGCCTCCTCCCCCCCATGCCGAAGAAGCGTCACTGGACGCCGTACCTAGGGCACGCCTTGGATGCCGGCATCGCCACCCTGTTCGCCGGGGAGATCATCGAGGGCTGCAAGTATGCCACCAATCCTCCGGTGGATGACCTGTGGCTGGGGGCCGCTGATGACGTGATCATGCGCGAGCGCGGGGTGGAGTTCGTGGACGGTACCGCCCCCGGGTTCTGCGCCTTGGTGGGGAGGGCTTCCAGCCCTGAGATGGCCGACAAGATCGTGGTGGACTTGCTCACCAAGAACCTCTACGTTTGGATCTCCGGTCACGTGGACGGGGTGAGCATCGCTGAGCAGCTGCTGGAGGTTGACCGCCAGATGGGCTGGGACACCCGAATAGTGCCTTATGGCAAGGAGATGTCCTCGGCGGTCTACTCCCTGGGCTTCGCCGCCCGGGCGGCCATGTCCTTCGGCGGGGCCCAGCCTGGCGATTATAAAAAGGTATTGCGGTACAACAAGAACCGCATCTTCGCCTTCGTTTTGGCCTTGGACTACGTGGATGAGCAGAAGTATGCCTACGCCGCTGGGGCCATAAACTACGGGTTCCCCACCATCGCCAACACCCCCATCCCGGATATCCTGCCCACCGGCGTGTGTACCTACGAACATGTGGTGGGAGGCGTGCCGGAGGAGGAGATCGTCCAAAAGTGCGTGGAGGTACGAGGCCTCAAGGTCCAGATCACCGAGATCCCCATCCCCATGGCCTACGGACCGGCCTTCGAGGGCGAGGTCATCCGCAAAGATGACATGTACGTCCAGTTCGGCGGCAACATAACCCCCGCCTTCGAGTACGTCCGCATGCGGGAGATGGACGAGGTAACCGACGGAAAGATCGAGGTGATCGGGCCCGAGATCGACGACGTGGAAGAGGGCTCGGCCCTGCCCCTGGGCATTGTGGTGGAGGTGGCTGGCCGCAAGATGCAGGAGGACTTCGAGTCCATCCTTGAGCGCCAGATTCACCACTTCATCAACGGGGCCGAGGGCATCTGGCACATGGGCCAGAGGGACATCGTTTGGACCCGTATCAGTAAGAAGGCTCAGGCGAAGGGATTCAAGATCCGCCATTACGGCGAGATAATTCACGCCAAGATGCTGAACGACTTCCCGTCCATCGTGGACAAGGTGCAGGTTACCATCTACACCAACCTCGAAGACGTGGAAAAGTGGTTGCAGATTGCCCGCCAGGCCTACCGCTACCGCGACGAGAAGACGGCGGGCATGACCGACGAGTCAGTGGACACCTTCTATTCCTGCACCCTTTGCCAGTCCTTCGCGCCTACCCACGTCTGCGTGATATCCCCCGAGAGACTGGGCCTCTGCGGCGCCTACAACTGGCTGGATGGTAAGGCGGCCTATGAGATCGATCCCACCGGCCCCAACCAGCCCATCAAGAAGGGGGACCCGGAGGACCCGGTGAAGGGCGTCTGGCCTAACATCAACGAGTTCGTGAAGGAGAAGTCGGGGGGCAACACCCAGCGGGTTGCCATGTACTCCATGATGGAGGACCCCATGACCTCCTGCGGATGCTTCGAATGCATCGTGGCCTTCCTGCCCATGTGCAACGGGGTCATGATCGTGAACCGCGAGTACACTGGGATGACCCCCTGTGGCATGCCCTTCTCCACCCTGGCCAGCTCGGTGGGAGGTGGCCAGCAGACTCCCGGCTTCATCGGTATCGGGAAGGTCTACATCACCTCGAAGAAGTTCATATCCGCCGATGGTGGGTTCCAGCGCATCGTATGGATGCCCAAGGAGCTGAAGGAGACCCTGCGGGAGCAGCTACAGAAGCGGTGCGAGGAGATCGGCGACCCTGACTTCATCAACAAGATCGCAGACGAGGACGTGGGGGTAACCGAGGAGGAGATCTTGCCCTGGCTGGAGCAGGTGGGGCATCCCGCCCTGACCATGCCCCCGATGCTGGAGTAGAAGGGGGAGGGGTTTCCCCTCCCCCTCTTCGAGGTAGGTTTAGGGAGGAGTTTGGGAGTAGGAAGGAGTTGAGCCATGGGACTTTCGGGCTTGGACATCTTCAAAAAGCTCCCCAAGACCAACTGCAAGGAGTGCGGCTTTCCCACCTGCCTGGCTTTCGCCATGAAGCTGGCGGCGGGCCAGGCGGAGCTGGAGAAATGCCCCTACGTCAGCGAGGAGGTCAAAGCGGAGCTAGCCGAGGCCAGCGCCCCACCTATCAGGGGCGTGACCGTGGGTGTGGGAGATGAGGCCTTCAAGGTGGGTGAGGAGCTGGTGCTCTACCGCCACGAGAAGACCTTCTTCAATCCCACCGTGTTGGGGGTGCTGGTCAGCGACGACATGGACGACGCCCAGGTGGACCAGCTCCTCGGCCAGGTCAAGGACTGCGTGCACGAGCGCGTGGGCGTGACCTTGAAGGTGCGTGCTGTGGCGGTGAAGGCTGCCAGCGGTGATGCCGCCAAGTTCAAGGCCCTGGTGGAGAAGGTGAAAGGCGTTAGCCGGCCCATCATCCTGATGGCTGAGGATGTGGAACTCATGAAGGCAGGGGTGGAGGCGGCAGGCGACACCCGGCCGCTGCTCTACGCCGCCACCGAGGCCAACATCGACGCCATGGCCGCCCTGGCCCAGGAGAAGGGTCTCCCCCTGGCCGTAAAGGCAGAAGACCTGGACAAGCTGGCGGAACTGGCCCAGAAGTTGGTGGACATGGGCATGAAGGAAGTGGTTCTGGATCCGGCACCGCGCAAGCCCGGACAGACCTTCAAGGACCTGGTGGCCATCCGTCGGGCGGCCCTCAACCAGAAGTTCGCCCCCTTCGGGTTCCCCACCATCACCTTCCCCTGCGAGGAGACCGGGGATGAGCTCTATGAGACAGCCCTGGCCGGCCTTTACATCTGCAAGTACGGCGGAATCGTGATACTGTCCCATGCCGAGCCCTGGAGGATGTATCCCCTGCTGGTCCTGGTCCTCAACATCTACACCGATCCCCAGAGGCCCATGGCGGTGGATTCCAAGTTCTACGAGATCGGGAATCCCGATGAGAACAGCCCGGTGCTGGTCACCACCAACTTCTCCCTCACCTACTTCATCGTTTCTGGGGAGATCGAGGGGAGCAAGATCCCGGCCTGGCTGGGGGTGGTGGATTGCGACGGGCAGTCGGTTCTCACCGCCTGGGCGGCGGGCAAGTTCGTGCCCGAGGTCATCGCCAAGTTCATCAACACCTCCGGCATCGCCGAGAAGGTGAAGCATCGCAAGCTGATCATCCCAGGCTACGTGGCCCAGATCTCCGGCGAACTGGAGGAGGAGTTGCCCGACTGGGAGATCATCGTGGGGACCAGGGAGGCGGCGGACCTACCCGCCTTCCTCAGACAGTTCTCCACCACCTGAAGTCGGGACGCGGTATCCGCCGGGGAAAGGGATGCCGGTCGGACGTAGCAGTTAGAGGAGGAGGAATCGAGCCATGATCATCACCACGTCGAAGCCCTTCGAGGAGGTCCTCAAGGAACTCGAGGGCGAGCAGAAGGTCTTCATCGTGGGCTGCGGTTCCTGCGCCACCACCTGCGAAACGGGTGGGGAGCCCCAGGTGGCCGAGATGAAGGCCAAGCTGGAGGCCGAGGGCAAGACGGTGACCGGAACCGTTGTCTACGAGGAGGTCTGCCACGAGCTGAACACCAAGCGCAAGTTCCGGGAGAACAAGGAGGCGGTGGAGGCCGCCGAGGGTTTCCTGGTGATGTGCTGTGGCGCCGGTGTCCAGTCCGTGCGCGAGGCCACCGACAAGCCTGTCCACCCCGCCTGCAACACCATGTTCCTGGGCAACATCGTCCGGCATGGCCACTTCGTCGAGAAGTGCTCCCTTTGCGGTGACTGCGTGTTGGAGGACTTCGGGGCCATATGCCCGGTGACCCGTTGCCACAAGGGCATCCTCAACGGTCCCTGTGGCGGGACGGACGAGGGCAAGTGCGAGACCGACAAGGAAAAGGATTGCGGCTGGACCCTCATCTACAACCAGCTGGAGAAGATGGGTAAGCTGGATCGCTTCCGCCGCATCTACGGGCTCAAGAACTGGCAGGCGAACATGAAGCCCGGAAGGGTGATCTTCGAGCGGAAGGGCGGAGGTGAGTAGGATGACCGTTCTTATAAAGGAACATGCCAAGCCCAGTATCCAGGAGATCCTCGAGGCCGGGAAGTTCCTGGTGACCGGCGAGATCGGGCCACCCAAGGGCACCGACCTGGAGGAGATGATCGAGCACATCAACCTGCTCAAGGACAAGGTCCACGCGATGAACATCACCGACAACCAGTCCTCGGTGATGCGCTATCCCTCCCTGGGCACCGCCATCCTCATCAAGGAGCTGGGCGGAGAGCCTACCTTGCAGGTGACCTGCCGGGACCGTAACCGCCTGGCTATCGAGGCGGACCTCCTCTTCGCCTACACCCGAGGTATCCGCAGCGTGTTGTGTCTCACCGGCGACTCCATACCGGTGGGGGACCACAAGGACGCCAAGGGGGTATTCGACCTGGAGAGCGTGCAGCTGCTACAGCTCATCCGCAACCTGGAGGAGGGCCGGGATTCCGGCGGCAACGAGCTGAAGGGGGGCGTGAAGTTCTTCAAGGGAGCCATCGTCACCCCTGAGGCGGTGCCTATCGAGCCCCAGATGATCAAATTCGAGAAGAAGATCGAGGCGGGTGCCCAGTTCTTCCAGACCCAGGCCGTCTACGACATGGATAACTTCAAGCGTTTCATGGAAAGGGCCCGCAAGATAAACGACAAGGTCTACATTTGTTGCGGCCTGGTACTCCTCACCAGCCCCGGCCAGATAAAGTACATGAACAACAACGTGCCGGGCGTCTTTGTGCCCGAAAATCTGGCCAGGGAGATGGAGGACGCACCCAAGGAGGAGCGCCTGAACACGGGAATCCGCATAATGGCCCGCCAGATCAGGCAACTCATCGACGAGAAGATATGCGACGGTGTCCACATCATGGCTATCGGCAAGGAGGACGTGGTACCCAGGATCCTCGAGGAAGCTGGCGTGGACATCACCAAGATGTGAGAGGGAAGGGGAGAGGCCCAGAAGGCCTCCCCCCCTTTCGCTTTGACCCTTAGAGGATAAGGAGAGTCCCGGGCCGCTATGTGGGCTACCGCCATCGGCAGCCTTCCCCACCGTGATCCGGAGGAGGCGTGCCGGATGACCCTCCGATACCTGGAGTGGGCGCCGGCTTGGCCCCAACTACCCCGGCGAAGCTTCCGGGAGAA
The DNA here is from genome assembly GCA_028275245.1 of Actinomycetota bacterium. Classification (GTDB taxonomy): domain Bacteria; phylum Actinomycetota; class Geothermincolia; order Geothermincolales; family RBG-13-55-18; genus JACVJK01. Next base: position 2,107 of record JAPWVA010000011.1, on the reverse strand, counting down.
CATGTATGCCCAGTACAGCGAGGGTATGCCGGGCGTGGTGGTGGACGAGAACGAGAGGAGGGTCCACCTTCGCCGGGATGAGGGCCTGTTCGAGGGTTTGGAAAGGGCTTACCAGGCTTACCTGGATGCCAACGCCGGGGAGTTCGCCATCAGCGAGGATTTCGCCGCCGGGCTCCACGCCTTTACCCGGATAGTGAGCGAGGGAGACAGGAAATACCCTGTTCTTAAGGGGCAGATCACGGGACCGATAAGCTATGGCCTGACGGTTCTGGACGAGAACAAGAGGCCGATGCTCTACGACGAGCAGGTGGCCGACGCCATGGTGAGGGTTCTCAACCTCAAGGCCCGCTGGATGGAGGGAGTGCTCAGGGGCACGGGACGGACGGAACAGGTGCTGATATTCTTTGACGAACCCTACCTGGTTTCGGTGGGGTCGGCCCTGGTGAGCTTGGACAGGGAAAGGGTGGTGAATTACCTTAGGGCCTGCGTGGAGAACCTGGGATGCCTCACGGGTTCCCATTGTTGTGGGAACACTGATTGGTCCATCCTCTTCCAAGCGGGCCTGGACGTGGTGAGCTTCGACGCTTTCAACTACATGGAGAGCTTAGCCCTTTACCCGGAGGAGCTCACCGCCTTCCTGGAAAGGGGGGGCATACTGGCCTGGGGCCTGGTACCCAACACAGAGGAGGTCTACCGGGTGGACGCCGATGGCTTGGCTCGCCGGTTCGAGGAGGGGGTGAGCTTACTCCGGGGGCGGGGCGTGCCGGAGGATCTCCTCCGAGAGAGGTCCATGGTGACGCCTTCCTGCGGCCTGGAGGGTGTGGAGGAGGAGGCGGCGGAGAGGGCCTACGCTCTCACGGCAGAGCTGGCCCGTTTCCTGGGTTGATCCCAGTGCCGGGAGAGGAGACGCACGTAGGGCATGACCGAGAAGGCAGACGCAGCCAGGGAGCCCCATTACGCGGAGAGGATGCCCCGCTGGTTTCTCCGACCCATACGTTCCGGGAGGAACCTCAACGAGGTCATGGGTATCCTCCGTTCCCGGGGCTTGCACACAGTGTGCGAAAGCGCCCGTTGCCCCAACCGCATGGAATGTTTTTCCTCTCGCACCGCCACTTTCATGATCCTGGGGGATGTGTGCACCAGGAATTGCTCTTTCTGCGGGGTGGAGAAGGGGACACCCCTTCCGGTGGATGGGGAAGAGCCGGCGAGGGTGGCGGAGGCGGCGGTGGAGATGGGCTTAGAACACGTGGTCATCACCAGCGTGACCCGGGATGACCTCCCCGACGGCGGCGCCTCCCACTTTGCTGCTTGCATCAGAGAGGTCAGGAGGAGGTTGCCTCGGGCCACCGTGGAGATCCTCACCCCGGACTTCCGGGGTTCCCTAAAGGCCCTGGAGACGGTGATGAGGGAGGGGCCGGAGGTGTTCAACCACAACCTGGAGACGGTGGAGGAGCTCTATGCCAGGGTTAGACCCATGGCGGATTACCGCAGGTCCCTAGCGCTTCTGGCACGGGCCAAGGAGCTCTCCCCGCGCGTGAAGGTCAAAAGCGGCCTCATCGTGGGGCTGGGGGAAAGAAAGGAACAACTCCGCAGGACCTTCGGGGATTTGGCAGGAGTGGGTTGTGATATCCTAACCATCGGCCAGTACTTGCGCCCCTCCAGGAGGCAGCTACCGGTGGCCCGTTTCTTAACCCCGGAGGAATTCGACGAGTTGAAGGAGGAGGCCGTAAGGGCTGGAATCCCGGTGGTGGTCTCCGCACCTTTGGTAAGGAGTTCCTATCGCGCGGCGGAGGCCCTGGAGGTGTGGAATACCGTTTACCCTTCCTGAAGTGGGATTTGTCCGGGAGAAGAACTCCCGTGAGATCGGAAGTCTGAGGAGGAGACTGGAGTCCAGAGGTGAGCAAAGGAGGAAGAAGATGCTGGTCATCGGCGAAAAGGTCAACGTGATGATGAAGAAGATCGGCCAGGCCATGAAGGACAGAGACAAGAAGCCCATCCAGGAGATGGCCCTTCTCCAGGTGGAGGGGGGTGCCAACTGGTTGGACATCAATCTGGGCCCTGCCACCAAGGAGGGACCGGAGCGCATGCGCTTTGTGGTGGAGGCCGT
>JAPWVA010000226.1 GCA_028275245.1 Actinomycetota bacterium | reverse complement strand
GCGGCCAGGGGGACTACATGGACATCTGGGACCAGAACTACAAGAAGAACCGGCCCACCGTGGAGGCCCTCCTTGAGGCCGCCGGCGACCTAGGGGTGGAGGTGGAACTGGGAGGCGCGGACCCGGGTACCTCCGCCTCGGTTTTCTTCCTCTACCATATCCCCGCCGTCAGCTGCGACTGGTCCTGGTTCGACCGCAAGGAACACCAGCATTTTCACCGGGTCACCGACACCCTGGAGAACATGGACCCGGAAAATACGAGGAAGGTGGCCTCCCTGGTGGCCTTGGCCTCCTGCCGCATGGCCTGGCCCACTCCTTGATATTCCCCTCCGCAGCACGTCCGCGGTGACGAGGCCTGTTCTCAAATATGGTGATGGACTATATGCTCCCCCTCTTCCCTGGCGATCCTGTCCATCCAGAGGTAAGGCTTCCTTATCTCCTCAGAGGTGGGTAGGTATTCCCGATACTTCCAGGCCAGGTTCAGGAAATCCAGCCCCCGGTTCTCATATACCTCGCGGCAGAAGAGCTCCCCGACATGGTACTGCTGCAGTTTAAGGTCAAAGCCAAGCATCCTCTCGATGAACCTCTCTGCCCCGGACTTCAACTCCCTCCTCCTCCGGAAAGCCCTGCTCATCTCCTCATAGGAAGGGATCATGTCCCGGCCGGCCAGATCCATGATGAGGTTGCTGTAGCCCTCCACCAGGGACATGAAGGCCTGTATCTCAGCCAGGATGGCCCTCTGCTCCGGCGTGTGGATCACGGAGAGAAGCCCTCCCTCTTTCATGATCTCGTCCAGGCGACGGGCATCGACGAACTCCTCCGGCTTCAGGCGCAATCCGATCTCCTCCAGCCGCAGGCTCACGCTGCCAAAGTACCTCTCCATGAGCTCCTTCAAGTACCTTCGGAGCCAGGGATGGGAGGCGAACTCGAAAGCGTGGGTCACTTCATGCAACGTAATCCACAGCCTGAAGTCGGAGGGGACCAGCCTGAGGTTCCTCTCCGCCTTCAACATGTTGGGGTAGACGACGTACAGCCTCCCGCCATCCTCCATGTCCGGAAGGCCCAGGTCGAACTGGCCCAGCACATTGCGGGCCAGGTAACCGATGACCATCCCCAGCTGGGCGGTGAGTATCCCATGGGTGATGCGCTTGCCCAGGGCGGTGACGGCGCCTCCCCCAGCCTCCCACCTCTCCAGGGTGCGCCGGTAGCTCTCTGCCAGAGGCCGGAAGATGAGGCGAAAGCTATCGAGGTTGGCCCTTATCCACCCCGGCCGGTCTAGCACCAGGACCTCTCCGATGGGCTCCCTGGGCCGCAGACGGGAATATCTTGCCACCAGCTCCACGCTACGCTCCTTCATCTCCCGGAACGCCTCCTGCACCTCGGGCCCTGGGGGTGGACCCTCGACCTTCTCGGACTGCGCTACCAGCACCGCGATCTCCTCCGCGTGGCCCCAGTTGACGAGCTCCTCCCCCTCCGCCGTGAAGGCCTCGCGGATGCTCCGGAAAAAGGGGACTTGTCGGGCTATGCCGTCTATGAGGCGGCTGGCCCACTCCAGGCTCCTTTCCCAGGCGTTCCGGCGTTCCTCTCTCTCCATGGCCTTCCCATTCCTCCTCGAGAGCCGTCCATTGCGAGGTTAGCACATGCGCCCGAGCCGGGCCATATCCACGGGTCGCGCAAACCTGCTTCCGGTCTGAAACAGGGGGGCCTCCTGGCTCCCCCACCGCCCCCCGCTCAAATCGGCGCCAATCCCCACGTCCTCGTAACAGCCCGCTCACCCGCGCCAGGTGCCATTTCACCGACTATGATCGGGTGCCCCCGGCGGCAGTCACCCGAGCGTTACTACGCAGGTATTACTTTACACCCCACCAAATTAACACCCCTGGAGAATGACAAGACCCGGGTCCCTCCCATATTCTCGTAATTGGAGCTGTCGAGGAAGATCCTTGAAAAAGGCCCCAAGCGGACGCCGGGGATATAGTGTCACAGCAGACGGAACAACGTCGTGGGCGAGAGGTTGCATCACCAGTCGCAGCCCCCTTGAACAGACGCCATTGCATTCCCCTAGCACCATCCGAAGCCGACTAGCCGAGACAGCCATCTACCCCTATAGCCATCGAAAGCAGCCCAGACGGACAGCCGCTAAACCCTCGCCCATGACGTGGAGTTTTCGAGCCAGGGAACGGAGCAACGTCAGAGCAACATCGTAGCACTGATAGAGCAAGGACGAACGACACCATGAGGCAAGGTCGCAGCAAGGACTGAGGCACAATGGCAGCACCGTCGCCCTGAGGTATCCCCTGAATCCCCATGAAGTCCGCATCAGCGGAAGGCCCCGCTCCCCCCAGCGGGGCCTTTTCCTTTTCCCATCCTTTGAAGACCCGTCCTCATCCTATAGAAGCATCGTTGCTCGTTGGCGAGGGTTTGGGGTAATTTACCCTCGAAAACCTAGGAAGTCTCGAGAAAGCCGGGTTAGTCCACCCGGAAACTCTGAATGGGAAGGACGGTATCACATGGCCTCCCGTTGTAAGGGATGCGGGCTGCCCGCGGACCTGGGCAAGAGGATGTACTGGACCTCCTGGGGTGAGATATACTCTCGCCCTTCAGGAGGGGAAAGGCTCCTGTTCCTGGACACATCTTGGGTTCGCCTCCTGGCGGAGGAAGCCCGGAGGGGGGGCGGGGAAGACCTGATGGCGCGCCTGCGGGAATACCGCAGGGAACACACCCGGAGGAGAGCGGAGTCCGCCTTGAGGGGATGGGGATCGTTCCTGCTCCGAAGGCGCCTCACCGGGGAAAGGCTTTTGCGGGAACTTTTGGAGGAGCTTCCCCGCTACGGTTACGGTCGCTTCGAGATCCTTGAGTTCAAGCCGAGGAAGCACCTCAAGTTGAGGGCCACCCATCCCTACGACGACCTATTCCTGTTCGCCGACCTTTGGGGCATGTGGGAAGCCGCTCAGGGGGTGAAGGCGTCCGCTGCAACGGAACACGCGGGGGCTGGTTCGCTCGTGCTCAAGCTTAAGACGGAGGGGAGGGAGGGGAAAAGGAATAGGAGCCGGGAAACCTGTAACGAGCCAGCCCCCAGCCCGCCGAAGGCCCCCAGCCCGCTGAAGAAGGACGAGGTCATCCCCCTTTGTCCCCGGTGCCGCAAGCCCCTTTATACCGGCCGCATGAGCTGGGACGGTGAGCGGGGCACCATAGTGGACGAAAGATCCGGGCGCA
>JAPWVA010000225.1 GCA_028275245.1 Actinomycetota bacterium | reverse complement strand
AATTAACTCCATCCGCGGGCAAGCAATTAACTCCATCCGCGGGCAAGCGGTGAGTCGGCGGGAAGGTAGTCTTTCCTCGGACAGAAGCGCGGACTGAGGAGGACTCGCCTTTCGCTGCAGGGGCTGTGCTGCCGGAGAAGGAGGTGCGAGATGTTCGGGAAGAGGAAGAAGGCGCTGGTGGTCTATTACACCAAGACCGGCCACACCGGCGAGGCCGCGGAAGCGGTAGCCCGGGGGCTAAGGGAATCCCGGGTGGAGGTGGAGGTGAAAACCTTGGACCAGGTGGATCCCTCAGACCTGGAAGCTTATTCCATCATCGCCGTGGGGGCGCCCACCTGGGCGGCGAGGCCGGCAAGGCCGATGAAGAAGTTCCTGAAGGGCCTGGACAAAAAGGCCTTGAAGGGCAAGGTGGCGGCGCCCTTCACTTCCTATGCCGGCATGAGGGGAAAGGCAACCCTCCGGAGGATGCGCAGGCTCCTTCGCAGGCGCAAGGCCAAGAAGGTCCTCAAGGGCGTTGCGGTGAAAGCCGGGGCTCCCCTCAGCCTGTGGAAGGGACGCAGCCCGAGCGAGGAGGACCTAGCTCGCCTTGAGGAGCTGGGCAGGAAGCTGGCTCGCTCCTGACCCGGTAAGCATGAGGACCTCGGGGTACGGCGGACCGGGAGGGTGAGGAAGGCTTTTCGCCCATGAGGCGAAGGCCCAGGCCAGGGAGGAGGCCTTCCGGTACGTCGACCCGAGACGAGAAAAGCGTTGTGATGGAAAGGAGTACATCCCCTTTGGGCCGCAGGCTTCGGCGGCCCGTGGGGTTGAGCGTTTACTTTTTCCTACTTTTCTTCATCGCCGGTACTGCCATCAGCGTGGGCACCGGCGTTTTTGCCTACAGGGTGGCCAGGGAAGCATACCTGGAGAGGGCCAAGGAATCCCTCTGGAATACCTCCAACACCGCCAGGGACGTGATACTCCACGTGTGGCTTCCCCTGGTAACCCGCAAGACGGCCCTCGCCGCCTCTTCCCTGGTTTCCGGGAACCTATCCCTCGGCGACCGGGCTTCCCTCTCCCGTGCCCTGGCCGATATATACCGCAACTTCCCCGAGTTCCGTAGGCTGAACCTTTACAACCTGGATGGGGTGCTCCTGGCCAGCTCGGATCCCCTCTACCAGGATGGCGGCATTGACTTTTCCCGCCGAATCCAGGTGGGCGAGGTGGGACTCCTTCCCCTAAGGAGGGCCGGCCCGGGCGAGGAGGAGGTGATCTCCTTCGTCTTGCCGATGAAGCGGGACGGGATGAACGCCTATTTGGTGGCCGACCTGGACGTGAAAGTGGTCAACCAGGAGATATCCAGCAAGCGCGTGGGCATATCCGGCGAGATCTACCTGGTAGATGAGAGGGGAAGGTTGGTTACATATCCCCGGTACGGGCTGGAAGCCTACGGGGTGAAGGTGCTTGGCGAGCCCCTGGAGACCGAGGGTGTGAGACGGGCCACTGCCGGCGAGTCGGGGATCTCCGTTTACCGTAACTACCTGGGGGAGGAGGTGCTGGGCTGCTATTCGTGGATACCGGAGGTGAGGTGGGGCATCCTGGTGGAGGAGATGACCTCCAGCGTGCTAGCGCCCTTGGGCACCGTGAGGAGGAGCATAATCCTGGCCGTCCTGGCCTGCCTGGCCGCCTCCCTCGCCATCGCCATCTTCTCTTATCGCTGGTTGGGGAAACCCATCAGGCTGGTGGCGAAGGCCGCGGAGAGGGTCGCCTCCGGCGAGGAAGGGGTGCGCCTCCAACCCCGGGGTGCGGGGGAGCTCCGTGGCTTGGCAGAGGATTTTAACAGGATGGCCGAGGGCATCGAGAACTCCACCCGGTTCCTGGAGAGGAAGGTGGAGGAGAGGACCCACGAGCTCATGTCGGTGATCAATGCGGCGGCGGAGCTCCGGTCCTGCCGGGAACCTTTCCCCGTGCTGGCGAGGACCTTGGACTTCGTCCAGGATATCACCGGGTCCCGGGACGTCTGGAGTTACCTGGCCTCGGGGGAGGAATACCGTTTGATGGCGAAAAGGGTTTCCTCCCCCGCCGCCCCCCCGCTTCCGGAATCCCTGGACCCTTCGCAGGAACCTTGGGCTTCCGTGCTGCGGAAGAGGGGGCCGGTGCCCGTGGAGGACCCGGGGACGGGTGCCGGTGGGGACCTGGCGCTGAACTGCCTCCCGCTGGCCACCCAGCAGAGGGTGTTGGGGCTGGTGGTGTTCGACCTCCCCCACGGGGAGGCGCGCCTTTCAGGGCATATCGGTGACATCCTCTCGGTGGTGGCTTTCGAGTCCGCCCTGGCCCTGGAGAACGCCATCCTGTACCGGGAATTGAGGGAGAAGGTGGAGGCCTTGGAGGAGGCCAACCGCGAGCTTAAGAGCCTGGACCAGGCCAAGAACGACTTCATCTCCATGATCACTCATGAGCTGAAGCAGCCCCTCGCCCTTATCAGCGGTTACGCCCAGACCATCCACGATTATTACGAGGAACTCAGCGTGGAAGACGAGATGCAGTGCGTGCGGGTAATCATGGAGAGGGCGGAATACCTGTCCCGTATGGTGGATGACCTCCTGGACCTCTCTGCCATTAAACAGGGAGTCCTCCGGATATATCCCGAGAGCCTGGACCTCCGGGAGTTGGCGGAGCAAGTGGTGTCCCACTTCGCCGGGCTTTACCCCGGGGTTAGGTTCATCACCGACTTCCCGCCCGATTTCCCCCGGTTGATGGCGGACGCGAGGAGGATGGAACAGGTGTTGACCAACTTGGTAGCCAACGCCGTAAAATTCTCCGATGAAAAAGGGGAGGTGGAGGTCAGGGGGAGCCCCGGTGAGGATGAGGTGATGGTGGAGGTGATGGACCGGGGCAGGGGGATCGACCCGGAGAAGGTGGACCGCATCTTCGATCCCTTTTTCCAGGAGGATTTTTCCATCAGGAGGCCCTATCCCGGTGTGGGGCTGGGGCTTCACGTGTGTAGGCAGCTGGTAGTCGCCCACGGGGGTAGGATATGGGCGGAGAACCGGGAAGGGGGCGGTGCCCGGTTCGTTTTCACCCTTCCCCTGCGTGCCGGGGAGCGGGAAGGCGGGGTTTAGGATGGGAAGGTGTCGCCGGGGCAACGGGGCGAAGGTGGGACGGAAGTTCAGGGATAAAGGCCATTAAGGCGACGGGAAGGAGAGACTCGGCAGCATGGTGGATGAGGAGATCCTTTTCCAAGT
>JAPWVA010000224.1 GCA_028275245.1 Actinomycetota bacterium | reverse complement strand
GGAAGAGCCACAGCCTCCGCAGCCCGGCTCACGCGATGGCTGAAGGGGCCAGTCCCTGGGAAGATGACGGCTGATGCCTCGTCCCGGAAGGCTGCATTTGGCGGACCCGATTGCAAAACTTCTCGCCACCGGGGAGGAGTGAAGGAGTTAAGTGTCTGGCCGGGGAGAAGGAGGAAGGCATGAAGCTGCTGGTCATGTACAGTGGGGGTCCCGTGCCTCTCCCGGTGGACCCCTTCAGCGTGACCTTCGACGACACCTTCGCCCTGCGCTTCCTCCGCCACCTCACCAATGAGGAAGGTTATTGTAGCGGCTGCGGCGCCCTCTGTGACCACTGCCGGGATACCTACGGTATCGATTTCACCGAGGATATCGCCGACGTGGTGCAGCTCCCACCCGTCCTTCCCTACTACGTGGACGACCCCTTGGAGATAGTGGGCCGGGAGCTCACCCCCCACGAGGCCACGGTGGCCATCAACGTCCACCAGGAGATCCTCCTGGAACTACCCGCCCTGGCTCACGCGGCGGGCTCCCGGGTCCTCATCGTCCCCGCGGAACAACCCCACTGGACCAACGGCTGGCTCCGGGGCGAGCTTAAAAAGAGATGCAGGGCCCTGGACATGGGTTGCGCCTTCCCCAAGCCCTTCTGCTCCCTCCCCCCCGGCATCCACCCGGCGGTGGACGAGTTCATGGAGCACTTCCGCATCGGCATGCCCAAGCTCAGGCTGGAGGTGGGGGAAGGCTATATCCGAGAGGCCAAGGTGCTGCGCAGCGCACCCTGCGGCAACACATACTACGTGGCCTTCAACCTGAGGGGGGCACCCCTCGACGGGAGGGTGGCCGAGGTGGTGGCCAAGTATTGGCACAGCTTTCCCTGCGTGGCCTCCATGGAGATGGACAGGGAGCTGGGGGAGACCATCCTCCACATGGGGGGCTTCATGCACTATCTGGCCGTCCAGGAGGCCCTGGCCGAGGTGGGGGTGGAGGTGGAGCTCCCCACTTCCCCCGCGGTCCGGCGCCTCTCCCCGGCCAAGTGACCCGTGTCATAAGGGACGCGCGGATCCCAGTTCCTCCCGAGGCCTTCAATCCGGGAGGGCATCGTCCGAATATGATATTGCCAGGGCAGAACGGGGAGCCCGGCCTTCCCTAGTACCGTAAAGGAGGGAGAAGGCCACGGGGGCACCGAAAACCCCGGCCTTGGGAACGCGGGCTCGAAACCCTTGCGAGGAGGGTCCCGGGAGAACCATGGCCAATAAGGTCCTGGTGGCCGACGATGACCCCCACATAAGGCGTCTGGTGGGGGAACTCCTCTCAGCGGAGGGGTATGTGGTCCTCTTCGCCGAGGACGGCGAGCAGGCCCTCCACCTCTGGAGGACCGAGGGCCCCGACCTCGTCATCCTGGACATCATCATGCCCGGCGCCGACGGCCTGGAGGTCTGCCGGAGGCTGCGGGAAGAGACGGGGGTGCCCATCATCTTCCTGACCGCCCGGGATGAGGAGGAGGACGTGGTGAGGGGTCTTTCCTCGGGAGGCGACGACTACATCACCAAACCCTTCCGGGGGGCCGAGCTGGTGGCACGGGTGAAAGCGGTCCTGCGGCGGGCCTCCATGGCGGTCCCCCCGGGGGAAGAGGAACGCATCTCGGTGAGCGGCCTCGAGGTGGATAAGACGCGCCACGAGGTCACGGTGCACGGTAAACCGGTCTACCTCACCCAAACCGAGTTCGAGATCCTATGGCTGCTCGCCTCCCACCGGGGGAAGCCTTTCACCCGGCAGGAGATCGCCAGGGCTCTGTGGGGCCACGGGAACATCGGCCTTTCCCGGAGCATCGACACCCACATCGCTCGCCTGCGCAAGAAGATCGAACGGGATCACTCCCACCCCGAGTTCATAAAGACGGTCACCGGCGTGGGCTACAAGTTTCTCTGAAGATCCCTGGGTCGTACGGTCCTCATAGGAGGCGAGGGCGCGGAAGCCATCTAAAGGGACAAGTCCATGTGGCCCCCAACCCCACCTCGCCAACCTGACCTGCATGGCCATCAACCCCCGGTCTTCGCCACCTTGAGGAAGTTCCCGGAGAACACCGCCTCCCTTTCCGATGGGGAAAGGGACAGGGCCTCGATCCATCCCTTTATCCAGCCGTAGTCGTAATCCTCGCCGGGGGCCTGGGAGCCGTAAGGGCCGTCGGTCCCGTAAAGGCACTTATCCGGACCCAGGAAGGACACCGCCTCCCTGACCAACTCCTGGTCGAGGTAGGGGCTGGAAAGGTCCACGTAAAGGCCCTCACGGTCCCTGATGTAGGCCCATAGCTCCCGGAAGAAGGGAATGCCCGCGTGGGCGAAGACCACCTTGAGGCCTGGGAAGTTTTCCGCCAGGTAGCGGTAATCCCCCGCCCCCTGCCTGCTGCCCAGGTGGATCAGGAGGGGATAACCGTTATCCCGGCACCAGGCAGCTACCCTATCCAGGGCGCTCACCGGGTAACGGTGCCAGAAGGGATGGGCCTTCACCCCTATCATCCCCGGATGCTCCTTCCACCTCTCGATCTCCGCCATGGGATCCCCCGCCCGCGGGTTGACGAAGATCCAGCCATAGAAACGGTCCGGGTACCGCTCCAGCACCCCCGCTACCTGGGAGTTATCCGGTTGCTGGTAGATCTTGTACTTCTTGCCCAGGAGCACGAAGTTGCCGCGGGAGTCCACGGTGGTCTCATAGAGGAACTTGCCCAGGCCGCCGCCCCGCAAGAGAGAAGCCCTCAAGAGACGGTTGGCCACCTCCACCGGCTTTCCCCTCAAGTGGAAGGGGTCCACCATGGTAGGGATGAGCGCGGCCCTATCGATGCCGTGACGGTTCATGGCGGCCATCATCCTATCCGCCGGGAAGATCCTCTCATCGTAATGGATGTGGGCGTCGATGACCATCTCACTCCTCCTTTCTTCTACATCCAACTCAAGGCTCCGGAACGAGCACGTGGGTTCCGCCGTTATCCCTCGATCCTCCCGCCCTCTTTCGGGCGGGCAGCGTTAAGACCATAAAAACCCCCTCCAAAACTATTCCCCTGCCTTTCCTTTGACAAACCGGCAGGGGACCGTCCCGGACCGGTAACAGGGCCCCCTGCGAGCAACTCTATCAACTTATCGTCACCTCTGACACGCCAGGGGACCAGCCCGGACCGGTAAGGGGGCTGCCTACAAGAGGGGGATCCACCGGACCTTTGTCCATTCGGGG
>JAPWVA010000223.1 GCA_028275245.1 Actinomycetota bacterium | reverse complement strand
AAGAAGGCGGTGCAACGCTGTCTGGGCTGGCTGGAAGAAGGGGACAGATGAGGCTGCCCTGGGGCTCAGCCTCCGGGTAGGGGTGGGTGTCAGCGAAAAGTCGCGCGGGAACCGCCGCCTTCCCCGGAAGCCCGCCCGGGTGACCGACGTCATATAGAGGGTAAGGAGTAATCCTGGCGAAAGGGGGTTGAGATGGCAGAGGTGATGAAGGGAGCGGAACCCTTCTTCTTCGACGGGGGAGAGGTGGGGGTCCTGGTCCTCCACGGATTCACCGGGACCACCCAGAGCGTCCGCCCCCTAGGAGATGGTTTGGCAGCGGAGGGCTTCACCGTGCTGGGACCCCGCCTCCCCGGCCACGGGACGGATATCCAGGACCTGGCCCGCAGATCATGGACGGAATGGGCCGCCGAGGCGGAAAAGGGCCTGAGGACACTGAGGGAGAAATGCTCAAAGGTGTTCGTGACCGGGCTTTCCATGGGAGGCACCCTCACCCTGTATCTGGGAGAACGCTACCCAGGGGACGTTGCGGGACTCATGCCCATCAACGCTGCGGTGGATATGAAAAACCCCCTGCTCTACCTCACGCCGGTGATGAAATACCTCATTAAAACGGTTCCAGGCGTGGGAAGCGATATAAAGGACCCCTCCCAAAAGGAGCTCTGCTACGAGCGGGTCCCGGTTAAGGCCGCCCATGAATTGCTCAAGATCACCCGCCTGGTGAAGGCCGACCTTCATAAGGTCACCTCCCCTATCCTCGTCTTCGTCTCCAAGCAGGATCACGTGGTGCCCCCCTCCAACGGGCCCCTCATCCTGGAGCAGGTCTCCTCCCGGGAAAAGGAGCTGGTCTGGCTGGAGAACTCCTACCACGTGGCCACCCTCGACTACGACAGGGAGAACATCATCCGGAGGTGCTCCGAGTTCATAAGGAGGCACGCCGGCTGACCCTCTAGGGAAGGCCGTCGGCGCCGGGTCGGGAGAGGGGTGCCCCCGGGTGGGGGACCCCGTTCTGGCCTTAGCGTCCTGGCCTTAGGGTCATATCCGGCGAACTCCCCGTCCCCACGGCGAGGCCCTTCCCCTTCAGCGGGGACTCATTTGCTTGTGAGGACTCACGGGACCCAAGGCGCGTGCAGTGGCCCCCTCGGACCGCTCCCCTGCAACCGCTGTGGGTTCCCCCATCCCACCCGCCTCGTCATCCACCGGGTATCACGGAGGTCTCAGCTCCCCCTCAACGTGCCACCGAAGACCATCCAGGCCAAAAAAGACTTGGCCACCAAGCTGAGCAGGATGTATATTCGCTCGCCGAAGAGGTAGTCCCGCCAAGGACCCACCTTGCGGTACTGGAGCACCATATTGACGGCGAACACGTTGAACAAGACGAAGAGTATGGGAAGGATGAAATACACGAAGGTGGGCACCTGGGCCTGGGGGTCGGCCAGGGCCCCGAAGAAGTAGACCGCCACCACCACCCAAGGGACGATCCCCGCCAGACAGCCGAAGTAGAAGGGGAGCCATTCCAGCCTTTCGGTGTATTGGTTCATCAGCTCCATAAGCCAGCCGAAGAGGATCATGCAGGCGTTGAGGAAGAAGATGAGCACCAAAGCACCCAGCTCGTAGATCCCCGAGAGCATGGCGATGAGCACTATCATGAGGCTGGCGCTCAGGGAATATTCCATCCAGCGAGCGGGGTTCATGCCCCGGGAGAGGTTCTTCCGGTACCACTCGAATATGCCGGGGAGGACCAGCAGGAAGTGGGCCAGGGCGCTCAGGAAGAGGAAGGCCGCCACCAGGGGGCCGATGCGCAACCTCACCAGAACCTCGGGAGAGCGGGGCTGGTCCAGGGGCCCCCCTCCCCTCAGGAAGGTGGTGGTCACCGGCAGCGAGTAATCGCTGCTCAGCGCCAGCATGAGGATACCTTGCAGCGCGTGCAGTACGGCCATGATGGCGTTGAAGATCCTTATTCTCCCAAAGACCCTGTCCGCGCCCTCCTTGTTTTCCAATGCGGTACCTCCTTTCCAGCAACGAGCCCATCTGAGTCCGATGCCGTTCCCTGCCTCTTGCCCCCAACGACACGGCACTACGCCCGAGAAAACGGTAGCCCGCGAAAATGCTCCCACGGGGGCCCTCCCCGCTTTGATTTTTCCCCGTAGGACCAGGTCCAAACCTCTCTTTTCCAGCAACTTCCACCCACGGAGGAGTTTTCCTGCCCTGCACCCTCCTGTGCCGGGTCACCGGACAGTCCCATGCCCGGGAGACCACGGCACACCCTCGGCCCGCCCGGAGTGGGGTTCAAGGGGTGGGACAGCGATGGAGAGCGAAGGCCCCGCACGGGAGGAGACCCCTCCCCCCAGGGGGCCTGGACGGGAGACGTTACCATTTCCGCACGGACTGACACCAAAGCTGGCTGAATGTATAGAACCAGGGTGCCTGGATGGACGACATAACCCTTTTCGCCAACGCCCGTGGCATGAGACTTTATCCTATGCATGAGACTTTGTCCTATGGTAGAAAGGTAAAACGAAGCACGGAGCGGAGCCGGGTCATGTGCGCTGGCAGTCATACCACCGGCCACATGGGGGAAGAGAGAGGGGAGGCCAACTGCGTCCTAGTCCTCTTCGACTCGCCCCACCAGGCCCTTAGGGCGGAGGCGGCGCTCAAGCGGGCTGGGATTCCCCACGCCGTGGTGAACACGCCCCGGGAGTTCTCGCTTCACTGCGGGGTCTCCCTACGAGTGCCCATCCGCTTCCGAGGGGCCACCGAGGAAGTGCTCCACCAAGAGGGAACCGGCTTCCGGGAGATGGTATCCTACTTCTCCCGGTGGATAAGGGAAAGGTGACGGAGCTCCGGATATGGGGCAGGCTCCCTAGGGGCATTCCGGGGAAGGGAACTCGGAGAAGGGAGGATACGGCATGTTGGTGGCGGGACTTGACATCGGCTCCAGGACCATTGCCCTGGTGGTCCTGAGGGACGGGGAGATGGTGCACCACGATCTGGTGGAGACCACCTTCGACCCCTTATCGCAGTGCCGGGGCATCCTGGACGGGATAGAGCCCGACCTCTTAGTTGCCACCGGTTATGGCCGCCACCTGGCCCAGGCCAACTTCGCCCACCGGGTGATCACCGAGATCAGCGCCTTCGCCCTGGGATGCCACGAGATCTTCCCCGGCTGCCGCACCATTCTGGACATAGGAGGCCAGGACACCAAGGCCATTTCGGTGGACGGCTCGG
>JAPWVA010000222.1 GCA_028275245.1 Actinomycetota bacterium | reverse complement strand
CTGCGAATTTAAAGGTGGCCTCGAAGGGTATAAGGATTTCATTTTTTTATTTTCAGCGGATGGTTCCCTGCGGGTCGGGGTCATGGGATCGACCGCTCTTCCCTTCTAGGGGGATCGATCCTATCCTTTCCCCGCATATAGCCGAGTTTAACGACTCCCATGGTTGAGAGTCAGAGTTACTCCCGGCGTTTAGCGGCCCTTCGCCCAGTTGTACCCGGGTTTAAGGTACCGCCACTGGCCAGGACTCAAAGGCCGTACACACCCTTTCGGGCTAGCGGCCTCCTATGTTTTTATTAAACAGTCGCGCCCCCCTTGTCACTGCGACCTGAAGCCCCAGCCTGAGGCTAAGGCTTCAGGCACCCCTTCTCCCGAAGTTACGGGGCTAATTTGCCGAGTTCCCTCGCCCGGGTTCTCCCCGACACGCCTGAGGCTTCTCACCCAGGGGCACCTGTGTCGGTTCTGGGTACGGGCGCGGAGGATCCTTTCCGCAGCCCTTTTCAGTGGCTCCAGGAATCGGCTGAACCCCCCTATAGACGGGAGGCCATTCCCATCTTCACCCGGTTCTCGCCTTTACGGCTCTCCCCGGGCTTCGACGGTTAGATGGAGCGACGGCTCCACTCAGCCTATCCCGAAGCGTCAGGCCGCGGACCTTGCGTTGCCGCGAAGCGTACCTCCGCGGTACCGGAATATTAACCGGTTTCCCTTTCGGCGACGCCGGTTAAGGGTCGCCTTAGGACCGACTTACCCCCGGCTGACGATCGTTGCCGGGGAACCCTTGCCCCTACGGCGGAGGGGATTCTCACCCCTCTCTGCTGTTACTACCACCGGGATCTGCACTTGCGGCCGGTCCACTGGACTTCACAGCCCAGCTTCCGCCCAGCCGCAACGCCCGCCTACCGCCGCAGCCTACGAGGCTGCGACCCAGGGTATCGGCACCCGGCTTAGCCCCGTCCATTTTCGGCGCCCCCAACCTCGGCTGGTCAGCTGTTACGCACTGCTTAGAGGATGGCTGCTTCTAAGCCTACCTCCCAGCTGTCTATGGTTGAGGACAACCTTCAATTTCTGCACTTAGCCGGGATTTTGGGGCCTTAACCCTGGTCCGGGTTGTTCCCCTCGCGGCATGGGAGCTTACCCCCCACACCCGTCTCCGGCCTTCTACGGCGCCGATGGATTCGGAGTTCGACTGGGAGGTGGAGCCTCTCGGCCCCTTGGCCTCCCAATCGGTGCTCTACCCCATCGGCCGCCTCCAGCCGGGCTATCCTGCGAGATATTTCGGCGGGAACTAGCTATCACCGAGCTAGATTGGTCTTTTGCCCCTAGCCCAGGGTCAGAGGAGCGAACTGCACGTCAGCACCCCTACGGGCCTCCACCGGGTTTTCACCCGGCTTCACCCTGCCCCGGGCTAGATCGCTCGGTTTCTAGTCTCACCCCCGTGACTCCGGGCCCTTTCAGACCCCGCCCCTCACACCCCTAAAGGGTGCTGCGGGCATGTCGGTTTCCCTGCGGCTCCGGGCTTCAAACCCTTAGCCTCGCCACGGAGGTGAACTCCCCGGCCCGTGATACAAAACGGAGCGCGCGATCCCGGTCCCCCCTCCACGTACTCCCGCGTCGCCGCGGTTTCCTTCCGAGGGGATCTACCCTTTCGGACCGCGCACGTCTATAACCGCCTGATTTCAGGCTCTTTTCACCCCCCTTCCGGGGTACTTTTCAGCTTTCCCTCACGGTACTAGTGCGCTATCGGTCTTGGGACGTATTTAGCCTTGGAAGTTGCTTTCTCCCAGGTTCCTACGCCGGAGCAAAGGCGTAGTACTCAGGGATACCGGCTCAGATCCACCCGGCTTACGCCTACGGGGCTTTCACCCTCTACGGCGGGCCGTTCCAGGCCACTCCGGCTTCACCGGGGAGGATGCAGCCGGTCCCTTCTACCCCACATCCCCGCCTGGTTTCCCAGGCGGGTTCGGTTTGGGCTCCTCCCTTTTCGCTCGCCGCTACTCAGGGAATCCCTATTGGTTTCTCCTCCTCCCCCTACTTGGATGCTTCCTTTCGGGGGGTTCCCGCTCCCTATAAGGGAGCGCCGTAGAATAACCTACGGCGGGAAGTCCCATTAGGGCATCCCCGGATCTAAGGCTGCATGCGCCTACCCGGGGCTTATCGCAGCTTGCCACGCCCTTCCTCGGCGCCCAAGCCGAGCCATCCTTCAGGCGGCGTAGCATGTCGGACCCTACTGGAGAACCCACATCCGACTCGCGTCGGAGCCTATGCACGGCGGTCATCGTGGACGATACAAGCCCACTACGCCCTTCGCCTTCTAAACCATTGTTTAGAGGCTGCACCTGTCAGCGGGATTGGATTGCAGCCTAATGGAACCCGTCAAACTCCTCCCCTTGGATACTCCTTCTCCTCACTTTCAGTCTTAGGAGGTGATCCGGCCGCAGGTTCCCCTACGGCCACCTTGTTACGACTTCTCCCCCCTCGCTTAGTTCAGGTTCGACGTGGCCAACTAGACCACGCCTCACCTAAACCAAACTCGGGTGGAGCGACGGGCGGTGTGTGCAAGGAGCAGGGACGTATTCACCGCGCGATGGTGACACGCGGTTACTAGGGATTCCATTTTCACGAGGGCGAGTTGCAGCCCTCGATCCAAACTGAGGCTGGGTTTAGGGATTACCTCCCCCTTTCGGGGTGGGAGCCCACTGTCCCAGCCATTGCAGCCCGCGTGTGGCCCAGGGGATTCGGGGCATACTGACCTGCCGTGGCCCGCTCCTTCCTCCCCCTTAGCGGGGGCAGTCCCTCTAATGTGCCCGGATCCCTGACGGGATCCGCTGGCAACTAGAGGCGCGGGTCTCGTTCGTTGTCTCACTTAAGAGAACACCTCACGGCACGAACTGGCGACGGCCATGCACCTCCTCTCAGCTAGTCCGGCAAGACCTTTAATCTGGCCTTCATCCAGCTGTCGCCCCTGGTAAGGTTCCCGGGGTTGACTCCAATTAAACCGCAGGCTTCACCCCTTGTGGTGCTCCCCCGCCAATTCCTTTAAGTATGCTGTCCTAAGAGACGGAGATACCGCGTATGAAGATTCCGGATCCATATCGTATGGTCGGCGGCGCCCCTGTACACCGCCCTCAAAGGATTGGAGAGGTGCCCCACCGGCCGGTGGGCCTCCTCGTCGAAGCCCAACCATGTAAAACCTTCAGCAGTCCGGTGTCGTAGAGTGATGAGCAAGCTCAGGGGCCTGCTAACTAAATCC
>JAPWVA010000221.1 GCA_028275245.1 Actinomycetota bacterium | reverse complement strand
CCCCAGCCCTCTCGGCTCTCAGGTGGAGTTCCTCGGCCTCCTCGCCAAAGCACTTGCCCACCGAACCCGCCACCACTCGGCATCCCACCGCCCTGCGGAAGCCGTAATCGCCCAGGGTGGAAGCCTCAAGGTCGAGGTTCACCGCCTTCATGCCGGCGAAGGCCCCCACGTGACGAGCCAGTATGGCCGGGCGCAGGGAACCGACACCCTCCGCCTCCAGGCCCACATAGTCCAGGCCATCGGGCACCCGGAAGGGGCCCAGGCCCAGGGCGGCGCTCACCTCCGCCCCGATGCTGGTGAGGTAGCCCAGCACCTCCCGCTCCCAGCGGGAGCGGAAGGAGAGGTAGGCGGTAGCAGCCCTTTCCAGTAGCCTGGTGATCAGCTCCAGCAACTGCCCGTCATCCCGGTCGGGGAGGGCCTTCCTCACCCTTTTTTTGCTCATCCTGTCGCGGCTGCGCAGGGAGAGGAAGAGATCCCTCACGCTGAAGGCCTCGTAGCGCTCCCTCTCCGCCCTCTCCTCGCGCCGGGCGGTCCGCAGCAGTTCCTCCAAGGACTCCCGCCCCTCCCCCAGGTGGGGCCTGGGAAACCTCACGGCACAAACCTCCGCGTCAAGGGTCGAGCGACCTCCACAGCTCCATTACCATGTCCTGCACTACCAGGCGTAAAGCTCGTGGGCCTTCCCCGCCACCACCTTCACCAGGTCCTCCCCTCGGGTCACTGGGAATACTTGGTAACCGGCCTCCCGCAACACCTCGGCGTTGCGATTGTAGCTTTGGTCGACGAGAAAGATGGAACCGGAGTTCTCAGGGTGCACGGCAAGGGCCTCCTCCAGCAGCTGTCTGGCCTCCTGTAGGTTGACTATCTCGGTATCGGAGATGAGGCAGAAATGCTTGGGGCGGTGGGGCTCCAACCCGTAAAGATAGCGGAACTCCTCCACCGGGAAGACGGTACCCCCGCCATAATAGGTGACCAAACCCTCTTCCACCCTCCGCAGGTGCCAGGTGGGCTCCACCAGGAAAGATCGCTGCTGGTCCGAGTACACCACCAGCCCCACCTTGGCCCCCATGTTGGCCGCCGAGCGGGCCAGCACGAAGCCCGCCAGCACGGCGTTGGCCACCTCCACCGAGGGGTTGGTCATGGAACCGGAGGCGTCCAGAACTATCACCACGTCGGGCGGGGTCTTCCTCCTGGCGGGGATGTCCAGGCGGGTGCGTTCCCATTGCTTGGTGGTGAGGGTGGGCACCGCCAGGCCTGAGGTGTATAGGGTGTAGGCCAGGTCCAGCTTTTCCACAGGGTCCCCTAGCCCCCAGGCCCGAGGCGCGTAGGGCACCTCCTCGCCGGACTCGCTCCTCACCGGGCGGATGCGGACCTCGTAGCGGCGGGCCAGGTCCCGGTAGAACCACACCAAGGCCTGGACCTCCGATCCCTCCCCCAAGCCGCAGACGATATCCTTGAAGTCCTGGAGCCCCATCTCCGCCGAGACCTCCCGCAGGAGCTGCTCCATGGACCTTCCCCGCAGTTCATCGATGCCGTGGTCCATGAGGCGGGCGTCGTCCATCTCGTCCCCGTCCCGGTAATACTTGCGGAAGAACCCCGCCATGAGCCTTATCTTTTCCTCCCAGGTAGTGGCGGAGAAGGGCCGGGTCAAGAGGACCGCTCCCATCCTGCGGGCGTCCTCCCGCAGGCTGCGGGGGGCCCACTCCAGAAGCGAGCCCCGGCAGTCCCAGAGCTCCTCGAAGAGGCATAGGAGGAATTTCCAGAACATGGTAGATCTCCAACCCTTGTCCCGGTCCATGGCCCGGTAGAGACGTATCATCTCCTCCTTCATGCCGTGCAGAGCGGCATAGGTAACGTTGATGACGTCGCAGAACACCCGCTGCAAGTTCAGGGCCTCGGAGAAGGTGGCGCCCCTGCCCCTCTCCTCGTCACCACCGCACCCGTCCAGGGCCACCTTGGCCGAGGCGGTGAGTTTGAGGGCGGTCCTGGCGTCGAAGGGCGCCAGGGCGTAATGGAGCAACTGGTAGACCAGCACAGCCTCCAGGTTCTCCAGGCCCAGGCGCTCGTGCACCTCCGGGAGGTTGATGTACACCCGGTTCTCGGAGGGCTCCCAGAGCCCGAACCTCCCGTTGAGCTTCTCGGCGTGGGGATGGTGCCCGGGGTCGACCACCAGTTCCGGCTCCATCATGCGGGGATAGCCACAGAAGGCCATAGCCCTTTCCAGGAGTTCCCTGGGGTCCAGGCCGGTTCCGCCCAACTCAGGCCTCCCTCCCCACAAGCTCCCGATAGACCTGCCGCAACATGGTGGCGATGGGGTACTTGGCGGGCGAGTCGTAGTTCTTGAGGGATCCCAGCGCCTCCAGTACCAATCCCGCCTCCACACCCTGGCCCTTCATCGCCCGCTCATAGAGGTCCAGCACCGCGTCGAGGGTACGGATCATCCTGCGGCTCTTCAGGTAATGGTTCCGGGAGACGGCGAACATATCCCTCACCAGGGCTATCCTGTCGTTCATGAACTCCGGCCTCTCCGCCCAGGCCCGGTCGGTGGGTATGAGCTTGAACCAAAGCACATAGGGGACCACAGCCTCCAGGTCCTCCACCCCCGCCCTTTCCTTTCCCCGGAACCAGGCCAGTGCCTTGGTGTAGCGCTCAATGGTGCGGGCAGCCCTCACGCTCACCTCGTTCTCGGTCCGGTAACAGATGTTCTCGGTGTTGTGGTAGTGGCAACCTCCCAGGTGTCCAGACCCCGGCCCCCCGTCGTCCGCCTGGGCGCAGAGCACCGGGGGCCGGACGAACCAGGCGAATCCCTTGCTCTTCCTCTCCAGCTCGGGGGAGGCCAGGGCGCACCCGTTGACCTCGGAGATGAAGTTGTAAAGGATGTAGCGGGCCTCCGGCTCTATCTCCACCCCGGCTATCTCGGCCCGGATCTCCTCCAGGTCCCGCCGGGTGAACTCAACCCCCGTCTCCTTCCTTATCCTGGCCACCAGGGCCTCCTCGTCGCCCCGGAGCTTCCTGTCTTCCCCGCCCCCCGCCATCTCCAAGAAGTAGGGGTTGAGGGTGGGGGAGAACACCCCCACGTCGATGCGGTCCAGGAAGGGAGGGGTGAGGTCGGAGGAGGCTATGTCCCGGAAGTTGGCTGTGAGGAAGGTAACTCCCTCGGCGGCGTATATCTTGGTGTCCCCGTAAACCGTGAAGCCCCGGTCCATGAGTTCCAGCAAGTTGTTGGTCCTGCCCGGGGTGAGCCGGTTCACCTCGTCCACCATG
>JAPWVA010000220.1 GCA_028275245.1 Actinomycetota bacterium | reverse complement strand
AGATAGGAAAGGATTTTCACCTCCTCTACCGGCTCTCCTACGGGCTGGATTTCGGACGGGTGGGCCAGGTGGTGGGCATCAGAGGCCTCTTCAGGGAGTACGGGGAGCTGTTCGTCCCCTTGCTGGGAGAGCACCAGGCTTCCAACGCCGCCTGTGCCGTGGCCGCCTGCGAAGCTTTCTACGGGTCTCCCAGGGGGCTCTCCGCCCAGGAGGTGGAGCGGGGGATGTCCAGGGCCAGGAACCCGGGCCGGCTGGAGGTGGTGGCCCTCAACCCGCTGGTCATCCTGGACGGGGCCCATAACCCCCAGGGGGCGGAGAGGCTGGCCCAGGCGCTCTCGAGCGAATTGGATTTCCGGAGACTCATCCTGGTGTTGGGGGTCATGGAGGACAAGGAGTTGGAGGGTATCCTGGCTCATATCCTGCCACTGGCCTCGGAGGTGGTGGTGACCCGCAGCTCCACCTCCCGCTCCGCCGACCCTCGCTTGCTGGCGGAGAGGATAGGGGGGAAGAAGCCCGTCCACCTGGCGGACTCGGTTCCAGAGGCCTTGAAGCTGGCCAAGTCCCTAGCCGCCGTGGACGACGCGGTCTGTGTCACCGGTTCCCTCTACCTGGTGGGGGAAGCCCGGGACGCCCTGGGCCTGCACTGACAGGGTGATCCCGGGGAGCGTAGAGGATTCGTTCATCGGGATACGGCGACGAGGAAAAAGGAGGAAGGGATGGCCGAAGAGAGGACCCTGGTCTTGATAAAGCCCGACGGCGTGAGAAGGGGTCTGGTGGGCGAGATAATATCCCGGTTCGAGAGGCTGGGGCTGCGCATCGTGGCTATGAGGCTTATGCGGGTGGATGAGGATCTGGCCTCACGCCATTACGCCGAGCACCAGGATAAGCCCTTCTACCCTGAACTAGTTTCCTTCATAACCTCCGGGGAAGTGGTGGCCATGGTGCTGGAGGGGGAGTCGGCGGTGGCTGCCGTGCGCAAGGTGATGGGGAAGACCAACTGCCTTGAGGCTGCCCCGGGGACCATCCGGGGGGACTTCGGTTTGGGCATCACCCAGAACCTGGTGCATGGCTCCGATAGCCCGCAAAGCGCCGCTCGGGAGATCTCGCTGTTCTTCCCGGAGCTCGGGGGGACCTGAGGCAGCGATGTCGACCCGTCACTCATACCCGTACGGCGCCACACCTCCCAGTTTCTGGATAGGGTGACCCTGAGGCAGCGTGGCCGACCCGTCACTCATACTCGAGGTGGGTTTCCTACCGCCCCGGGTAATGGGCCTTCACGCTCCTCGCTTTACGGTTTCCCTAAGGTGTCAGCAGGGGAACAGCGTTCCCTCCCGACGCGTCACCATAACCCGGGAGCCTGTCCACCCGTGTGGTAAAATTACTTGCAGTAAAACTTGCCTATAACGGGAAGTGAAGAGGGATCAGGATGCGGCCTGCGGGCCGTTAAAAATATGGTCGGAAGGTGAAGCTATGCTTTCCTCCTGGGAGATGCTGGGCAAGGACATGGCCATAGACCTGGGAACGGCCAACACCCTGGTCTATGTGCGGGGCAAGGGCATAGTGCTCAACGAGCCCTCCGTGGTGGCCATCAACACCTCCAACGGCGCCATCTTGGCGGTGGGTGCCGAGGCCAAACGCATGATAGGGAGGACGCCCGGCCACATCGTGGCGGTGCGTCCCCTGAAGGACGGCGTCATCGCAGATTTCGATGTCACCGAGAAGATGCTCCGCTACTTCATCCAGAAGGTACACCGGCGTCGCCTCTTCGCCCGGCCCAGGGTGGTGGTCTGTGTGCCCTCCGGGACCACCGGGGTGGAACAGAGGGCGGTGGAAGAGGCCTGCATTCAGGCGGGAGCCAGGGCCGCCTATATAATCGAGGAGCCCATGGCGGCGGCCATCGGTGCGGGACTCCCCATCCACGAGCCCACCGGCAACATGGTGGTGGACATCGGCGGGGGAACCACCGAGGTGGCGGTCATATCCCTGGGCGGTATAGTCACCAGCGAATCTATCCGCGTGGGGGGCGACGAGATGGACGAGGCGGTGGTCAACTACATCAAGCGGGAATACAATCTGATGATCGGCGAGCGCACTGCGGAAGAGCTGAAGATCAAGATCGGTTCCGCTTTTCCCGTCAACGATGACCTGAGCGCCGAGATCCGTGGAAGGGACCTGGTCACCGGCCTGCCCAAGACCATAGTGGTCATGGCGGAGGAGATCCGTGAGGCCATAGAGGAGCCGGTGTCCGCGATCGTGGAGGCGGTGAAGACCACGCTGGACAAGACACCGCCGGAGCTGGCTTCCGACATCATGGAAAGGGGAATCGTGCTCACCGGGGGCGGGGCGCTTCTGGCGGGCCTTGACGAGAGAATCCGCCACGAGACGGCCATGCCAGTGGTGGTCACCGATTCGCCCCTCTCCGACGTCGCCCTGGGCTCGGGGAAGTGTCTGGAGGAGTTCGAGATCATGAAGAAGGTGCTCATCTCCTCCTCCAGGCATTGAGGCCGGGGCAGTGGGGTCATGTTAGAGGAAAGAAGAAACCGCCACGCAGCGCTGCTCATCACCCTCATCATCATCAGCCTCCTGCTGATGACTTTCTACTCCCGCGAGTCGGAAGACGGGTTGCTGCACCGGATGCAGAGGTTCTCCGCTGACCTCGTCTCCCCCGTGCAGAAGGTGGTGAGTACCCTGGTCAGCCCGGTTCGGGGCGGGATAGAGTTCCTGTCCGACTTGGGAAGGGCCCGGGCGGAGAGGGATGAGCTGCGGGAGAAGTTGGAGGAGCTGGAAGGGGAGGTAAGGAGCTTGAACGAGGTGGAGAGGGAGAACCGCCAGCTGCGGGAGATGATCCGGGTCAAGGAGTCCCGCCCCGACCTGCAGCTCATGGCTGTGAGGGTGATAGGGTCCAACCCCGACCTGTGGGAGAAGACGCTGATCATCGGGGCGGGGTACAGCGACGGCTTGAGGGAATACATGGCCGTGTTGAGCGAGGATGGCAGCCTGGTAGGTAGGATCGTGATGTGCACAGCTGAGACCAGCATGGTCCAGCTCATCACCGACGAGAAGAGCTCGGTGGGGGCCATGCTGGAGAGAAACGCTGAGATGGGCGTAGTCAAAGGAGACGGGACGGGCATCAGGTTGGAGCTTCTCAACCAGAACGCTGATGTCCGGACGGGTGATCTGGTCCTGACCTCTGGCCTGGGGGGGACCTGCCCCTCCGGCATCCCCATCGGTACCATACGGGAGATCAGCGAAAGGAGGCCCGACCT
>JAPWVA010000219.1 GCA_028275245.1 Actinomycetota bacterium | reverse complement strand
CATCATCGATGTCACCAACCGGGATGGCGTCCAGACCTCCCGTCTCGGCTTGGCCAAGCTCCAGAAGACAATCATAAACCTCCTCTTGGATCAGATGGGCATTTGGCAGAGCGAGTTCGGGTTCCCCACCACCCACCACGAGATCAACTACCTCCAGGCCAACCTGGAGCTGGCTGAAATGGGGGTCATCAGCCACATGCGCCTGGAGGGCTGGTTGAGGGCAGTGGCCTCCGACGTGGAGCAAGCCCGGGAGAACGTTCCCAAGCTCAGGTACGTGAACCTTTCCATCTCCACCTCGGACCAGATGATCTACGGCAAGTGGCAGGGAAAGCTCACCTTCAAGGATGTGGTGGAGAGGATGTGTGAGGCCGTCCACCGGGCCAGGGAACTCGGCTTCGAGTCCATAGGGGTGAACGCCGAGGATGCTTCCCGGACCTCCGACGAGAACCTCATCGAGTTCGCCCTGGCGGCCAAGAGAGCGGGGGCGGAACGGATCCGTTATTGTGATACCCTTGGCTATAACGACCCCTTTACCATATACGAGCGTATCAAGCTACTAGCCCAGGAGACGCAGATGGGGATCGAGCTCCACTGCCACAATGACCTGGGCATGGCAGTGGCCTGCTCTGTGGCGGGGGCCAAGGGAGCCCTCGACGGCGGCGTGGATGCCTACATCAACACAACCATCAATGGGCTGGGGGAAAGGGCTGGCAACGCCGACCTGGTCTCCACCATCCTGGCCATCACCAAGTCCTCGTTGTTCGACGGCGAGGAGGTGCTGGACGACTCCATCAACCTGATGATGGCATGGAAAACCGCCAAGTACGCCTCCTATGCCTTCGGGGTACCCATCCCCATCAACCAGCCAGGCGTGGGGGAGAACGCCTTTGCCCACGAGTCCGGCATCCACGTGGACGGGGCCCTGAAGGACCGGCGAAATTACGAGCTTTACGATTACGAGGAACTGGGACGGGGGGAGCCGGAGATAATCGAGACGGGAAGGAGCATAACCTTGGGAGAGTATTCCGGCATCAAGGGCTTCCGCAACGTTTACGAGAAATTGGAGGTGGAGTTCCAGTCGGAGGAGGAGGCCCGGGAGATATTGGAGTTGGTACGCTACGCTAACGTGAGCACGCAGAAGCCCCTGGTGGAGGACGAGCTACTGTTCATCGCCCGCTACCCGGAGCAGGCCAGGAAAATCCTGACCTTGGACCCTTCCAAGACCTTCACCCGTCGCACGGTTTAGGAGGTGGAAATGGCGGAGGTTCCCGAACAGGTCCTGAGGAAGCTGGCCCGTTACTACAACCTGTACAAGCACGGGAAGGACTCCGACGAGATACCTCCCTGGATCCGCAACATCAGCAAGCTATCCAAGACGGACCTGGAGCACGAGACCAGGGATACCATAAGGAATTGCCGGGAGCTGAAACGTAAGATCACCGACCTGCAGTACGAGGGAGAAAGGATCATTCCGGTGAAGAGCCAGCGGGAGAAGGTCCTGAACGACCTGCAGCGGGAATGGACGTACATGAGCTATTACCTGTATACCCTCTTCCTCCACTCAGGCCTCGATATCCCGGAGGATGAGTTCGACGAATTCCTGAGGGAGGAAACGGGAAGCAGGACCTACATCACCAACCTCTCGTCCTCCAGGGGTTGAAAGCGTCTACCCCTCTCCTGCCCGTGCTGTAAAGCGTTCCGTCCATTCATAGTATCTCCCTACCAGAAGACGGACCTCCGCCATAATATGCGCCACTTTCCGTGAACTTAAGGGGTATCCCCATCGCTGCCGAAAAGAGATGAAGGAAGTCCTGGAACCGCCACTTCGCCCCAAATAGGAATGCGAGAAAGGAGGGCATGAGGTGCAGACCAGGGAACTGGCGGAGAAGGTGGCCCTAGCCATACTGGAGCGGGGCTCCATCACCGACCTGGACGTCATGCTCGACTACGGGGTGGACGAGTTCGAGGTCATCAAGGTGAAGAACCTCCTCACCCGCTACTACGGTATCGCCTGCGAGCGCTGGCACGAGCAAGACGGCGAGAAGGTGATGGCCTTGTTCCTCCTCCCCGAGTACACAGGCGAGGACGGCGCCCAACTCATTCACCGCGTTTTCCACGACCCCGGGTTCAAGACCAGGAGAAGGAGAAGGGAGGAGGAGAGAAAAGAGAGCTTGCGCCACGAGGTACGGGAAATCTTGGAGAGGCTCAGGGAGGAGTGGAGGGAAAACACCAAAAGGGCCTGAAGTGATCCTCAGCCCTCCATTCCCATGGCCGTCAGCGGAACCTCACTATGACCTGCATCTTCCCCTGGCCCACTTTCCTCCACTCGAAGTCGCAGGGATGACCCCGGGCGAGGAAGGAGGCGGTGATCCCCGCTACCAGAGGGTAGTTGAAGGGGTTGTGGATCTCGGCCAGGATACCTCCCTCCACCGCCCTGGTGCTCACCGGGTTCCCCATGCCGCGATAGGCTAGGAAGAATATGTCCCTCACCCGCTCCTCAGGCTTCCTTTCCTTCCACTCGAGCCGGGGGATGAGGGAATCCACCTCCTCCTTCGTTTCTTGGGCCATGTAATCGTCGAACCAGGGGCCTTCCCTCCGGCGCACCTCCTCGTAGGAGGCGTTGAGGCCGTCCACGTCCACCATGGTGACCTCTTCTCCGTTGAAGGTGTCGGTTATCCTCCCATTCTCTATGTCCCAGGAAAGGAAGCAAACAGGATAGGGAACCCCGCATCCCCGGCATCTCTTGTATCTCAAGCTCCCGGGCACCAGCCCTTCCCGGGGGAAATCGATGGTCCTTTCCCTCCAACCCCCATCGCCGGTCAGGCGGGCCACGAAATGTATCCTCTCCCCTTCCCGGATCACATCCACTCGTGCGTCGGTTCCCTCGCAAGCCCTCACCGCTCCCACGATGTCGCCGGCCAACAGGATCTCACTGTAACAACGGGAGCAGGAGATGACGTATTCTCTTCCTCGAGAGAACCTGGTTATCTCGCCGTCAGCCATACCCAGCAACCTGGCTTGGTCGCAAAGTACGCGATACAGGGGCTTCTTTGCCAGGGGATACAAGGTTACAACCTTCCTCCGCCATCCCACAATGGACCTCACATAGGCCTCGGCGTCCCTTGCCTTGGCCTCCACCATCATCTCCCTGTACTCCTCGCCCACCCGGTCCTTGGCCTTCCGCACCACCGCATCCAGGATCTTCCTCTCCACCACCATGAGGCGCACCCGGCCGTCCCTGGTGATGATCCTTCCGTTCTCATCCCAGAC
>JAPWVA010000218.1 GCA_028275245.1 Actinomycetota bacterium | reverse complement strand
GCTGCTCCTTCCGCATCCTGGAAATTCAGAAGGCATCCCAAGATGGCGGCGTTCAAGAAGGAGGTGGAGCGGACCTGGACGCCCTTGCTGGGTAGGGCCAACTCGTCCTTGTCGGGGAGGAAACATGAGGGACAGGAGATCCTTTTTCTCTTCAACCCCAGGTAGCCCTCGGGGCCGAAAGCCCGGTAGAGCCTTTCCTTTTGCTCCTCCGGGATCGCCAAGGGTGCCAGCTGGCGGAAATATAGGGGCCAGGCGGCCATCATCCCCAGCTTCCGGGTGGCCTCCGCCATCGGCCACCTGCGGCGCCTCTCCACAAGCCCTTCCAGCTCCCTTCGCAGGGCCCTCTCGTCCCGGGCCACCGGCCTTTCCCCTCCTGCCAGGCAAACGGCCTTGAGGTTCTTGGCTCCCATCACCGCGCCCAGGCCTCCCCTGCCCAGGGTGGAACATCCGTCCACCATACACAGGGAGGTGTGGACGAGTCCCTCCCCTGCCGGTCCCGTGCAGAGCACGGAGTGGCGGGGGTAGGTACGACGCAGCAGAAAGGTGGTATCCACCGTGCCCTTGCCCGCCAGCTCCCGGGCGGGCAACAGCTCCACCCTCCCAGGTCCCTCCACCAGGAGCACGGAAAGGCCGCGGGCCCGGCCCAAAAGGACCAGGTGATCGAACCCCGCTCTTCTCAGGGCCACCCCCAATCCCATGCCGCCACTGCAAGAGGATAGGGCCCCGCTCGCGGGGAGCCTGGTGTCGGCCATGACCCGGCAGGCACCCGGGAGCGGGAATCCCACCAAGGGCCCCGCTCCCAGGACCAAGGGATTCCCGGGATCCAAGGGCGAAGCTTTCCCCCCGTGGAACCTGCGGAAGAGCAGCTTGTTCACCCCGAAGCCCCCGATGAGGCCGACGAGCGCCTCCCCGTCCAATTCCTCCACCCAGTGCTCGCCCCGGGAAAGGTCCACTACCAGGGCCCGTCCCAAGTATCCGTGCGGCTTCCGCGCTAGCATCTCGCTTACCTCCCCCACCACCGAAACACCATGCGGCTCCCTTGATTATAAGGCCGGGGAGATCCTTTCCACCCGGGGCCCTACCCGGGGTCCCACCCGGGGTCCTCAACCGCAAAAAGGGGAACGGATTTACGGGAAGGAGGTAAAGTTTCCCGGTCCAACTAACGATAAAGAAAATGATTTATCCAGGGAAAGGGCCAACCTGCACGCAGGCGGGAACGCGGTCGAGGAGGTAAATTGGCCAACAAGCTCGCCCAGGACATAGAGAAGATCCTTTCCGACGCGGTGGGTGACTTCATCGCCAAGGCCACCATCAAGAAGAACTGTGAGATGCTGGGACTCACCCCTGACTCTATAACCGCCGCCCACATCCCACAGCTGGCGGATAAGATAGAGAAATCCGTTTCCTTTTTCTCGGGAAAGGACGTAGGGGCCCAAGTGGCCGAGAAGATCAGAGCCCTCAAGGGTTGAGACCCTTTCCCCCAGAACCGGGACCCCGGCTACCCTGGAAAAATCGCACCTCTTGTTAAGCTTCCCATTTCCCTTAGGGGAAGGAGCGGCCAGTGGAGCATCGTTTTCCCCGAAGGCGGTCAGCCCTGACGAACCGACATCTCCATCCTTCTCGAGTCCTCCCGGCAAGCTTCCCGCCTTCGTCCTTAACCCCGGCCAGGGCCCCTTTCCCGGATCTCCCTTTCCTGGATCCCTTAAGCACGGCTTGCACGGCCTGCACCGTCGTGGATAAATTGGAGGGGCCAACTTCCCGAGCCGGAAATCGCCTTGAGGGCTTTGAGTCGACCTGTGGGAAACATGCGAGTTGTTTCGTTGATGGAACGGGAAAGCAAGCGGGTAAAAGCGCTAAGGGGCATCGCCCTCGTGGCCGCCTGCGCCATGGCCCTCCTCGTGCTCCCGGCGGGCTGCCGGGAGGCGGAACAGATGCAGTCCTTCTCCGATCACGTAATCTCCCTCGTGAGGGAAAGGGTGGAGAACGGCGGCGCGGCCTCTTCCGCCTCCAGGAATCTCCTTCGCTACATCGAATCGGGGTTCTCCGACCTGGACAGCGCTAGGAAGGCTGCAGCGGACCTGGGCCAGGTGCATGAATTGGACCTCGAGCTGCTTAGGAAGATCGAGGCCATCAAGGAACCGGATACCAGGGCATCTGATATCCTCCTTTCTTTAAGAAAGGGCTTCCAGGAGGTGGATAACGGTAACTACGCCGTGAAGAAGGAACTGGAAAACGCTGAGAGGCAAGGCTTGCACGAGAGGGCGACTTTGTTCGACCGGATCATCCCCGCCCTGGAGGATAGCGCGTCGGGTCTGCGGACCGTGATCTCCGCCCTGGACAGCCTACAGCAATACATCAGGGAAAACCAGCTGGAGGGAATGGCAGAACTGTTACCGCTGGTGGAGAGGTTGGCGCGGGAAAGGGCCCTGGCGGAGGAGTCCCTTGATGCCGTGAGAAGGAGCACGGGAACCGGTTGACGGGGAGTCAGGGCCCCTTTCGCTGGAGAAAGCCACCTCCGGAGATCCCGTCCCCAATGCCCCCGGTTCCTGGGGTGTTGTCCCCTTCATCCCCGGCCTTCCCGGGGCACCGGAAGAAGTCCCCCCGGGCAATGCGTTTACCTGAACTACCCTCACCACCTCTCCCTCTTGGATCAGAGAATACCTGCTCTCCAGCATGGAAAGGGCCTTGGTCGCCGCCTCCCTCACGTGCCAATCCCTGTCCCGGGTGGCCGCCTGGAGAGCATCCCAAGCCCTGGGATCTCCCAATTCCCCCAGGATCAGCGCGACCTCCCTGCGCACGAAGATATGGCGGTGCCTCAGCGCCTCCACCAGCTGGTCCACCGCCTCCCTGCCCTTCTGCAGCAGGGCCCGATGGGCCACCCCTCTCACGTGGTAGTAGTAAAGGGCCTCGATGAGCACCTCCACCGCCCAACGTCCCGAGGCATGAGCGAGGGAGGAGGCTATACGGTTCCGCAGGGCACGGTCTCCATCCTTCATGCGGCTCAACAGGACCTGCTTTACCAGAGGCTCTACCCGGTCATCCTCGCCCAGGACGGAGAGGAGTTCCACTGCCCTTTGCCTCAACCGCTCGTCATCCTCTGCCAGCAACTCCGCCAGCGCCTCTACGGAGAACTCACCCAGGCTCGCCAGGGATCTGCCCGCCTCCTCGGCCACCAGTGGATCTTCGTCCCCCAAAAGCCCTACCAAGGGCTCCACCGCCTTCCTGCTCCCGGTTTTGCCCAAGGCCCGCGCGGCGGCCCTTCTCGTGGCTACGTCCCCGC
>JAPWVA010000217.1 GCA_028275245.1 Actinomycetota bacterium | reverse complement strand
ACTCCTTGCGGTAGCGCCTCCTGGAGGATGGACTTATCCTCATGCCTCGTCGCCTCTCTCCTCAACCGGGCAACGGCCCCGATCTCACGGGATGGGAAACAATCCCCCAGCGACCCGGTGGGACCACCGTTTCCTGCCGTCCGCCAATCACAGACACTCCGTTTCCGCAGCCAGAGCCGGCCCAGTGTCCACCCCGCCCCGTCTCCTTCCCTTATTTCTTCGGAGGGAACGGGGTTTTCCCTTGAAAGCCAGGGAAAGAAGACGGGCCAACCCAATGTGCTCCTTTGAGGGTTCGAAGGGCGGGTAACCCTGATGCCGGGTAGCCATAACAAAACCGGGGTCCAAAACCCCGGTTATATCCTGGAGCGGGTCACGGGGATCGAACCCGCGGCCTCGAGCTTGGGAAGCTCGCGCTCTACCAACTGAGCTAGACCCGCCCTATTCGGCTATTAATTATAGCATAATAATGCGGATGCCAAGCCCCCGGCCCCACCCTCTTGATGGGAAAGGCCCACGGCGGGGCGTCGGAGGCGTTCATTCCAGGCCCAGCTCCCGGGCGAACCTAGACCTGAGTTCCCTCTTCAGGATCTTGCCGCTGGGGTTCACCGGCATCTCCTCCATGGAAATGACGATGACCTTCTTGGGAACCTTGTAGCCCGCCAGGTTCTCCTTGCAATAGGCGATGAGCTCCTCCTCGGTCACCTCCATGCCAGGATAGGGCACCACTACCGCTGTGACCATCTCCCCCCAGTAAGCATCGGGAAGGCCGATGACTGCCACCTGCATCACCTTCTCGTGCTTGAAGATGACCTCCTCCACCTCCTTGGAGGAGACGTTCTCGCCCCCTGTCTTTATCATGTCCTTCTTGCGGTCGACGAAGTAGAGGAAGCCATCCTCGTCGAAACGGCCTAAGTCGCCGGTGTGCAGCCACCCGTTCCGGAGGGTCTCGGCGGTCTTCTCCTCGTCCTTGTAGTAGCCCAGCATCACGGAGGGGCTCCGCATGACTATCTCGCCCACTTCCCCCACGGGGATCTCGTTGTCCTCGTCGTCGAAGATCTTGATCTCCACTCCGGTATGGGGCTTCCCGATGCTGGCGATCTTGCGCTCGAAATCCTCCGGTTGCAGGGTGGACCCCAGGGGGGTGGACTCGGTCTGCCCATAATAATTGCGCCATTCGGCCTCGGGGAACATCTCCTTCCACTGCTGGAGCAGGGCCACCGGCATCACCGCACCGAAGGATATGAACTTGCGCAGCGAGGATAGGTCGTAGTCCTTGAAGTTGGGGATGGAGGGAAGGACCTGGTAAAGGGTGGGCGGGTAGACCCAGTAGGTGACCCTCTCCTTCTGGGTGAGCTCCAGGATCTCCACCGGGTTGGGGGCGTATTCAAGGACCACCTTGCAGCCCACGTTGATCCCCTCCAGCAGCAGATACTTGCCCGCCACGTGGTAAAGGGGGATGGAAAGAAGGGCCACGTCGTCGGGGCGGATGTTAAGGTCCACGATGCCGCTCATCAGGGTATGGAAGAAGTTCTTGTGGGTGTTCATGACCCCCTTGGGGCGCGTCTCGGTGCCGCTGGTGTACATGAGGGTGGCCATGTCCTCGTCGTCGGTCTCCACCTCTGGCTCGGAATCGTCCATCGTCTCCTGGAAGAGCTGGTCCAGGTCCAGCCACCCATCCGGCAGCGGGGTATCCGGGGCCGTGATCCTCAGCATGCCGAACTTCTCCACGCTCTTCAGGCGGGGGGCCGCCTCCAGCACCTGAGGAACCAGGATGTCCTCAACGAAGAAGAAGCGGGGCTCGGAATGGTTGATGATGAACTCGATCTCCGGTGCCTTGAGCATGAAGTTTAGGGGGTTGACAATGCAACCGATTTTGCACATCCCCAGCCAGGAATAGATGTACTGCGGGCAGTTGTGGGTGATGAAGGCAATGCGGTCCCCCCTTCTCGCTCCCAACTCCAGGAAAAGGTGGGCCATGCGGCAACAGTTGCGGTTCAGTTGCTCGAAAGTGATCCTCTCATCGCGGAACACCAGAGCTTCCTTGTGCGGTATGCGGGCTGCAGTCCGTTTGGGGATATCCCCGATATTCATCCGCCGAAGAAGGTTTCTCTGCAGTCGCAAGTCACCAGCCATGGCGATGACCTCCCTCCCTTCCCTTGACGCCTCCAGCCGAAAACCACCCGAAACCCATGAACGGACGACGAAATTATAACCTCATCAGGCCGCCCTTGGCCACTTGGGGCCGGTGGCCGGGGAACGGGGTCGGGGCCCCGGTCGAAAAGGTGGCCAAGAGGGAAAAGGGAACATCCCGTCGGAAGACGGCTTCCCATCCCGGGGGAAGAAGGCTCTCCATCCCGTGGATGAACGGCTCCCCAGGGCAAGCACCCGGGGAAAGGCAGTCCCGCCCCACCGCCCGGGGAACGGAGGCCCTTCCGGCGAAAAGGAAGGGAAAATATACTAGTACGCGGCCGCGCAGGCCAGTAGCGTGGCAAAAGGAGGGATCGGGGGAAAGGGGAACCAGGGACAGGAAGGGACCAGCGTGAACGAGGAAGAGGAATTCGACCTGCTGGAACTGGAGATACTGAACCTGAGGCTGGCCATCACCAGCATGAGCATGGCCTCCATCCACGCCTCGGAGGGAAAGATCGAGGCGGCCATCGAGGAATACACCCGGGTGCTGCAGTACGACCCCCACCTATACCTTGCTTACCTGCGACGGGGACGCCTCTTTTGGAGCAAGGGGGATCTGGCCAAGGCCATGGAGGACTTAAGCCGGGCGGTGAGTCTGGAGCCGGGAGCCGCCTACACCTACGTGCTGCGGGGCGATCTCTACTGGGAGATGGGGGATCTGGAGTCGGCCAGGAGGGACTACGCCAAGGCACTGGAGCTATCTCCCGAGTACCACGAGGCCCTTAAAAGGAAGCGCCGGTTGGAGGACAAGGGTACAGGGCACGATCGAAAAGCCTAAGATTGGACAGTGGGCCTGGGATCGCCCCAAGGGGATGGGTACTTTCCTGCCGAGGGTCAGGGATCGCCCAAAGCCAACGGGGTGATGGGCGCCGGTTCGCTGGAGCTCCTGCGGGTCATCCCCTCCACGATCTAGACCTCCCGGAGAAAGCAAGCTATACGGCGGTGACCACCGGTACCAGGGGCACTACCCCGTTCCCTCAACTGCGAGAACGCCGCCTGGAGCAAATCGCCAGGTATAGAGGGATATAATGGCATCATGTCCTACATCACCGAGAGCATGATAGCGGCCATGGAGGAAAAATACGGAAGGCCGCGGCGG
>JAPWVA010000216.1 GCA_028275245.1 Actinomycetota bacterium | reverse complement strand
CAGAAAGGAAGCGTCTTCGTGTTCGATCGAAGGCGGAGTGGATGACGGAATGGCTGGGACCGGACCCCTTCCCCCGATGCCCCGGCGAGAGGCCCCCATCCCTCAGCGACCCCCTGGCCGTGAGGACCTGCGGTTGCTTCTGAGCTCCACCAGCTTTGTGGCATCCTTCTTCTGGCTCACGGTCATCGTCTCCGCCATGCTCTTCGTCTTCCCCTACTCGGAGAACCTGGACTCCGTGCCCTTCTACGCTTTCCTGGGACTCTCCCTCGCCGTGTTCTTCGGCTACCGCTACTTCCCGTACCAGGGTTACCATCCCGTGCTATATGCGGCCCTCTTGCTGGCTACCGACGCCCTCATAGCCCTCATGATATATCTAGCCGGCGGCGGGGAAAGCGCCCTGGCCTGGCTGTATCCCTGCGTCCTCCTCTTCTCCTCCGCTTACTTGGAACCCTGGGGTACGGCGCTGGTCACCCTGGCCACCGCCATGGCCTTCGTCTCGCCCCTTTTCTACCAAAACCTGTCCTCCACGGCCATAAAGGGTATGTTCGTGGCGGTACCCTCCTTTTTCTTGGTATCCCTCTGCGGGCATTTCCTGATAGGAAAGGCCAGGGAAGAGGAGAGGGAGAAGCTGGAGCTGAACATGCTTTATTCCCAGGCTGACAGCCACCGGAGGGAGCTTTCGGTGTTATACACCGTGTCGGTAAAACTCGCCGCTACCCTGAGCGAAGAGGACATCATAGGAATCGTGACCGAAAAGGTGCATGAGCTTGTGGACCACGACGCCATGTTGCTATGTCTTTACCGGGAAGGCGAACTCAAACCGGTGTGCTACCGGGGAATGGGCCCCGGGCTCGTGACGGAGCTGGCAAGGCCGTGGGGGAACAACCCGCTTCACATGGCTGCGGAAGCCATCTTGCCAGTTCTGCTCCGCGAGGGAGAGGACGCGGGCTTCCCGGAGTCTGCTTCCCGGGAGGGATACAGTTCCCTCCTCTCGGCACCCCTTTTCGCCTCCGAGAAGACGCTGGGCGTTCTCTGCCTACTGTCCCAGGAAAGCGACACCTTCGACGACGATTCGGCCCGCCTCCTGCTCACCCTCTGCAGCGAGGCAGCGGCCGCCCTGGAAAAGGCCCGCCTCTACCGTCGGACCCTGGAGGAGAAAGGCAAGGTGGAGGCCATCATCCGGGGACTCAACGACGGGCTGCTGGTGCTGGATACCGCAGGGAGGGTGGTTATGGCCAACCCCACCGCGGAGGGGATGCTGGAGTACCGGGGAGAGTTGCTGGGGTCTCCGGTGGAGGCCCTGTGGGAGGGCGATGAGAGGATCGTCTGCCGACCTCATCCCCGCGAGGCTTTGATGGAGGTCGTGGGAAGGGGTGAGATCGTGTCCGGAAAGCTGGAGATAAGGGGGCAGCGCCCCCTCCATTACCAGGTCTCCTGGATACCCCTGGCGGAGGAAACGGGGAGGAACCTGGGAGTGGCAGTGATATTCCACGACGTCACCGATTTCGTGGAGCTGGACCGGGTGAAGGACGATTTCATATCCATCGTCTCCCACGAGTTGAGGACTCCCCTCACCTCTATAAAGGGCTTCTTGAGGCTTCTTCAGGCTGAGAGGGTGGGCCCCCTGAACGACAAGCAGAGGAGATACCTGGAGACGGTATTACAACAGACCGACGGACTCATATCCCTGGTGGGAGACCTGCTGGACCTCTCGAGGATGGAGGCGGGGAAGATGAGGGTGGAGAGAAGGCCCGAGGACCTCGCGGAGATCGTCCGCGAGGTGGCCGGGACCATGGAGGGCTTACTCGAGGAAAAGGGACTGGAATTAAGGCTGGATTTACCCTCGGATCTTCCCCCGGTGATGGGTGACAGGGAGAGGATCCGGCAGGTGCTGTTGAACCTGTTGCACAACTCGATGAAGTTCACCCCCAGGGGAGGGGTCATACATGTAGGATTGGAGGGGACCGATCAAGGCGACGTGCTCCTACAGGTGGCTGATAACGGCCAAGGTATCCCGCCCAGGGACCTGGAGAGGATATTTGACAAGTTCTACCAGGTGGATTCCTCATCCACCCGACAGCAGCCAGGGGCGGGCTTGGGCTTGCCCATATGCAGGAAGCTGGTAGAAGCCATGGGTGGAAGGATATGGGCGGAAAGCGATGGTCGCACCGGTTCCGTCTTCAAGGTGGTGCTCCCCAGCGCTGACCGACAATACCCGGAGACAGGGAGGGAAGAGCGAGAATTTTTCCATATCATCCCAGAGCTTTAAGAATGGTGCGGGGAAAACCTCGCCTGGTGAGCGAATCTGGACACCGCCTCGGTGATGCAATATACTTGCGTTTTGAGCGGACGTGAAACAAGAGACATCGGCCCGGCCCGGCGCGGGCCGAAATAGTTTATTTTTGTGCGCGGAGGAGGGATGGGAGATCGATAAGCACGTTCGGGTAAACGACAGGATAAGGGCTAAGGAAGTAAGGGTGGTGGGACCAGACGGTAAGCAAATAGGGGTGATGCCTCTAAAAGAGGCCTTGAGGACAGCCGAGGAAATGGACCTCGACTTGGTGGAGGTGGCTCCGCAAGCGGACCCACCCGTCTGCAAGATAATGGATTATGGGAAGTACCGGTACGAGCAATCCATCAAGGAGCGGGAGGCTAGAAAGAAGCAAGCCGTCGTCAGCTTTAAGGAAATGAAGATGAGGCCGAAGATCGACGTACATGATTACGAGGTGAAGAAGAGACACATAGAGAGGTTCCTGAGGTCAGGGCACAAGGTCAAGGTGACAGTCATGTTCCGGGGAAGGGAGATGAGCCACACCGAGTTGGGTCTAAATCTCCTGAGGAAGTTGGCCGAGGAAGTAGCGGAGCTGGGCACGGTGGAGTCCGAGCCCAAGCTGGAAGGCAGGAATATGCAGATGGTACTCGCTCCCGTGGCGGTTAACAAAAAGTAAGGGAGGTAAGGGTAATGCCCAAGATGAAGACGCGGAGGTCGGCGGCCAAGAGGTTTGAGCTCACCAAGGGCGGCAAAATCAGGCGTAGGAAGGCCTGGGGAAGCCACCTGCTCTCCAAGAAGAGCTCCCGCCGCAAGAGGACCTATAATATAAAGCACGATGTCTCGCCGCACGACGCCAAGAACGTGAAGAGGATGCTGGGCATCGGATGAGGCGTGCAAATGCACCCTGAGCCTGGTAAAATCGTTCGAAAAAGCCCAGGAAAGTGAGGTAGAAAGTATCATGAGCAGGACCAGGCACTCGGTAGCCAGGAAGAAGAGGAGGAAGAAGATCCTAGCCCTGGCCAA
>JAPWVA010000010.1 GCA_028275245.1 Actinomycetota bacterium | reverse complement strand
AGTGAGGAGAGAGGCTTCTTACCTTGCCCGGGAGATCGCCGACGAGTCCCTCCTCCCATACCTGGCTGATGCACTGGCGAGCACTGACCCGGTGGTGCGGAGGAACACCGCTCTCGCCCTGGCCAGGGTGAGAACACCCGAGGCCGTGGAGATGCTCGTTAGGGCCATGGGCGACGAGGATGAGGAGGTAGGCAGGGCAGCCTCCTGGGCCCTGGGACAGCTGGGCGAGCTTTCGGCGGGGAGGTTGATGGAGGCCCTGGGTTCCCCCGAGGCCAGGGTGAGAAGGGGAGCCGCCTGGGCACTAGGAGTGGTGAAGGATGACCGGGCAGTGGAAGCCCTCGTCCGGGCCCTGAAGGATCCCGACGAGAAGGTGAGAAAGGGAGCGGCTTGGGCCCTGGGAGAGATGGGTCCGCAGGCGGCGGCGGCCCTTTCCCGGAGCCTCGAGGACCCAGAGGTCAGGGAAGCGGTGAAGGAAATACTGGAAAAAATCGGATGGGAAGAGAAGGGGGAGATCCCCGTCGCCCCGGCGGAAGAAGAGGAGGGCCCGATCGAGGAGATACCCCCCGTGCCCATCGTAGAGAAGACGGAGGAGATCGTCACCGAAATCCTGGACAAGATGGGTATAGGGGAAGAAACCCGAGAGGGCAAAGCCGAGGTCCTCATCGAGCGACAGGACTGGGACGGCCTACTGGAGATGGGCGAGGAAGCCGTGCCCGCCCTCGAGGATGCCCTGATGGACCCTGATCCACAGGTGAGGGCGAAGGCAGCCTGGTGTCTGGGAGTTATCGGGAGCGAACGGTCGGTGGAGCCTCTGGTGAAGGCCCTGGGGGACCCATCCCGCGACGTTCGCCTTGGTGCCGCCGGCGCCCTCAAGAAGATGGGGAGCTCCGCCGTGGAACCCCTCATCAGAGCCCTCAGGGAGGGAGACGACGAGTTAAGGAAAGAGGCGGCCCGGGTACTCGGAGACATCGGTGATGAGCGGGCGGCAGGCTCGCTGGTGGAGGCTCTGACCGACCGGGACGAGAGGGTAAGAGGCAGGGTAGTCGCTTCCTTGGTGAAGCTGGGCGAGCCGGCGGTGGCAGTTCTCCAGGAGGCTGCCCGCTCGGTTAGCGACGAGATGAGGAGGATGGCCAACCTGGTCCTGGTGAAGATGGGGAGGAAACGACCTGAGGAGGTGGAGGCTGTCGCGGAGCTTCCGGAGGGAGAGAAAGCGTCCGAGGCGGATATCGTGGCCAATCTCATAGAAAGGGGCGAATGGGAACAGGTAGCCACCCTGGGGTCAGTGGCCTTCCCAGCGCTCATCGCCGCCCTCAGGCATGAAGATCCAGACAGGAGGAAGGGCGCGGCCTGGGCGCTCGGGGTTATGAGGGATGATCGAGCGGTGGAATACCTGGTCAGGGTCTTGGAGGAAGATGAGCCCCAGGTGAGGAGGGCTGCCGCCTGGGCCCTTGGCGTGATCGGCGATTCCCGGGGTGTTCCGGCCCTGATTAGAGCCCTCCAGGATGATGATCCCGAGGTGCGAAGAAAGGCCGCCTGGGCCCTGGGTGAGATAGGAGACGAGAGGGCTAGGGATGCCCTGGTGCAAGCGCTCCAGGATCCCGACACCGACGTGAGGCGGGTATCCTCTCTGGTGCTGGAGAGGATGGGATGGGAGCCCACCGAGATGGTGAGCGAGATCAGGGCTATGATTGCCTCCAGGAAGTGGGACAGCCTGGCGGGTATGGGGGAGGTGGCCGTGCAGGCCCTCATCGAGGCCTTGGACGACGATGACCCGGAGACCAGGGAGAAAGCCGCCTGGGCCCTGGGGGAGATAGGGGATGTTAGGGCGGTGGAGCCCCTCATCGGAAAGCTCGAGGATGAGGCAGTACCCGTGCGCGTGAAGGCCGCCTGGGCCTTGGGGAAGATAGGTGACGAAAGGGCGAAGCTGCCCCTAAGCCGTGCCCTCCAGGACGAGGACGAGGAGGTCAGGGTACAGGTGGCAGCGGTGATGACCTCCCTCGGTTGGGAGGCGATTCCTGCAGAGGAGGCTCCAGAAGTGATCCCCGCACCGGAGGAACCTATCCCCGCCGAGGTCGCACCCAAGGCCGGCCCGCTAGAGGTCCCGGCAGGGGAGGCAGGGGCCCCGGCGATGGAGGCGGGGGAGCTGTCCGAGATCCCCGTGGCTCCCGAGGAGACGCCGGTTCCAGAGGAGGCCACGGCGGTCGAGGAGGCTCCCGTAGTGATCCCCGCACCGGAGGAACCTAT
Source organism: Actinomycetota bacterium (assembly GCA_028275245.1). Taxonomy (GTDB): domain Bacteria; phylum Actinomycetota; class Geothermincolia; order Geothermincolales; family RBG-13-55-18; genus JACVJK01. The sequence continues at coordinate 12,266 of JAPWVA010000010.1, read as the reverse complement.
CCCCGCCGAGGTCGCACCCAAGGCCGGCCCGCTAGAGGTCCCGGCAGGGGAGGCCGTCACAGGGACCGGGATGTTCGATCCCGGCGAGGTGGCCACTCTCCTACGGGATGGAAGGTGGAGGGAGATAGTGGAGGCCGGCCCCGCCTCAGTCACAGCCCTCCTGGAGTTGGTGAAGCGGGGAGGAGCCGAAGGCAGGAAGGCCTCGGTAGTCCTTTCCAAGATGGGGGAGGATGCCGTGGGAGGACTGCTCGAGGCCTACGAGCGCGGGGCGGGAAAAGAGGTTGTGGAGCCTATCCTGCAGTCCCTGGGATGGAAGTCGCTGGAGGACGAGGCCTACGCCAGGAGCTTGGTGGAGCGCGGGAAATGGGAGGAAGCGGCGAAACTGGGCTCACCTGCGGTGAGACCGCTAGTGGAAATGCTGGAAAGCCAAGATCCAGGGAAGCGGGAGAGGGCTGCATACCTGCTCGGCCTGATAGGCTCCTCCAGGTCTTCCTCACCCCTGCTGAAGCTCCTAAGGGATGACCCCGAGCCGTCGGTGCGAAAGAGGGCCGCCTGGTCCCTGGGTAGGCTCAAGGACAGGGGTTCACTGCAAGCGCTAGTGGAGGCCTTGCGGGATGAAAGCGACCAGGTGCGCAGGGCGGCGGCCCAGGCCCTGGAGAGGAGGGGATGGATCCCGGGTTCGAACATGGAAAGGGCATTGTTCCTGCTCGCCACGCACCAATGGGGAGCCCTGGTGGCCCTGGGCGGGGAAGCCCTGGAGGTGATGAGGGAAAGGATAGGAGACAGCGACCTGGAGGTTCAAGAGAATTTGGCCTGGGTGCTAGAGAGGTTGGAGGGTAGCGGTGAGGGATAATCCTCCGCCCGGGCTAGCCCCGGGTTTCATCGCGATATCGACCGGAGGAGAGATGGAGGTAAGGGAGGCCATAAGGACCAGGAGGAGCATCAGGAAATTCCAGGAAAAGCCGGTGGGAGAAGAAGAGCTGAGGGAGGTGCTAGAAGCTGCGCGCTGGGCACCTTCCGGGCTGAACAACCAACCATGGAGATTGGTGGTGGTAAGGGACAGGGAGAAGGCAGGCGAGCTAGCTGCATGCACCAAGTATTCTTCCATAGTGAGGAACGCACCCGTGTTGATATGCACATTCCTTAACCACACAGAGTCCTACGATCGGGATAAGGACTTGATGGCTATGGGTGCGTTGGTCCAAAACATGCTCCTCGCCGCCCATTCTCTGGGCCTGGGGGCCGTCTGGCTGGGGGAGATCCTCAAGGAGAAGGAAAAGGTCAGGGAAATACTCCACGTTCCCCCGGGCCATGAGCTGGTGGCGGTGGTGGCCCTGGGGTGGCCGGCGGAAAGGAAGGAGCGGGGGGAAAGAAGGCCGCTGGAGGAGATCATCCTGGGATATCATTAAGCCGGGCTCAAGGAGAGGGGGATCAACAGGGGTTGCGACTTCTTTGAGTAAGCCTTCCGCGCGCGGATGGTCCATCGATCCCAGGCAAGTGGAAGCTGGCTGCGCCTTCCATGGAACCGGGAAGCCCAGTGACGGGAAAGGGGTGAAAACGGAAGGAGTTCGTGGGGCGGGGGGGAAAATTCTTTTCAAGAGCGTTTTGGCACCACGAACCAAGAGATAGCCGACAAGGTCAGCCGGAGGGGGAATGATGGAAGTAAAGGAAGCCATGGGGCTTTACCGCGAGGTCTTGAGGAAGTTCACGGAGGGTTTCTTCCCTGGGGATGCGCTGGAGAGCGTGGCGAGCTACCTGGGGGCCGGGAAGGCCGTCCTCTTCCTGTCCAAGAGAGGATCCAGCTTCATGGAACCGAAGATCGTCCACGGATTGGACAGGGAGGAGATGGGGGGTGTTCTCATACCCTTGAAGCCCCAAGGCCTTGGCCCCCACCGCAAATACGTGGTCTTGTCCAGGGAGTTTCTCCTCCAGTACGGCATGGAGGAGTTGGCCCCAGCGGGCGAAACCGCGGTGCTCCTACCCTTCCCCTCCATCACCTCCCCCGTAGGCGCGGCCATCTTCTCCTTCCCGGCCGGGGCAAGGATCCCCGAGCAGAGCTCGCCCCAGTGGGCTGCAGCCATGGCGGTCCTGGAAAAGCTGGCGGATTTCCTGGAGACGGGGGAGGGCGGCAAGACCGGGGAGGGAACGGTGGCGGCATTGGAGGTAGGCCTGCTCTCCCAGTACATAATGGAGAAAAACGACCTGGCCCGTGCCTCGTCCCTCTGTTTGGACCTGCTGGTGAAGCTGCTGAACATGGACGGGGGTAGCGTCTACCGCATAACCTGGAAAGGAGAGGAACCCGTCCCGGTGCCCGTGTCCGCCAGGGGGTGGATGGGCACCGGCGAGATCATCTCGAAGCTCTTGGACATGGGGCTGGTGGACACGCTCCGCGCGCTGGGGGAGGCGGGCGAGAGGGAGATTTGCCTGGACACCGGGAGGGTGGCGAGCTACTTTCCCGAGATCAGGCCTTACTTCCACACCTTTCAGATACGATCCTTTCTCCTCTCGCCCCTCTTCGACGGGGAAAGACTCACCGGGTTCCTGGCCCTTTTCGGCAAATCCTACGCCTCCATCGAGGGAGTGGACACCGAGCTCTTCATGGAACTCACGAGGAAGCTGGGCAGGTATTTCGGTAAGGTGGTAGGGGAAAAGGCCGAACCCTCAGGGACCTCTGCGGGAGCAGGCCTGGATCTCGAGGGTTTGTGCGAGGAGTTGACGGGACTTTCCGAGATGGCCGTCAGTCCCGGGGAGTTCCTCTCCGGGGCCCTCAAGGCCATGGCAATAGGCGTAGGGTCTCCCATGGCCTTCTCGGTCTTCCGGGTCCTTTCCGCTGGCGAGGAGTGTTTTCAGTGGTATTCGGAGGAGGTGTACGGGGGGGAAACGGTATTCCGCCCGGGGCCTGAGCTCTCCCGTGTCGTCCTTGACCTGGAGAGGATGTCGGTTATAAGGCCCGATAGCCAGCTCATGGGGGAGATGCCCGGTGGGGAGCAGGCCCGTGAGGAGGGTATGGTGCTGCTGTTAGTGCCCAGCAGGAGCAAAGAGGGAAGCCTCCTGCACGGTTTTTACTTCCCGCGGGAAAGGAAGCTCAGCAGGAAGCAGCTTTACCACCTGGGAACGGCCGGTACTCTGGCGGTGGGCTTGGCCATGGGGGTGAGGGAAAGGAGAAGGGCGGACGGTTTCCGCCGTTCCCTGGAGATCCTCACCGATCTCGAAGGCGAGATGGCATCTCATCCTGATATCCGGAGGGTCCTGAAGAGGTTGGCCAAGGGAGGGAAGGAGCTTCTTGCCTGCGAGAAAGTGACCATCTTGGCCTTCGACGGGGAGGGTATCTTCCACGGCGCGGTGGACGTGGAGGGGAAGGCATCCCCGGGCGGAGGTTTCCCGTTTCCACGGGTCGAGGGGCCTTACACGGGAGACTTTCTGGGGCTTCTCCAGTCGGCGATAGAAGGGCGCACTGAGCCAGGCCAGGAGGGCCAAGGGGACGAATCGACCTTGGCGGTGCCCCTGGTGGGGAGAAGGGGCGCTCTCGGGCACATGGCCTTCCAACGGGGGAAGGAGCGGCCGTTTGACGAGTTCGAGGGGAGGCTTGCCCATTTCCTGGCAGGACAGGCGGCGGCGATAATCGAGTCGGGGCTGGAGGAGAGGGAGCTAAAGCAACTGGTGGAGGAATACCGGGGCCTCTCCCGGTTCCTGGAACAAGCCGGCTCGTCGGAGCTGCGGGAATTGCTGGAAAGTTTTTACAGGCAGCTGGGAAAATCTGAGGGCATCGATTTTTTCCTCTTCTCGCTTTCAGGCGAGACCGGGAGGAAGACTTTCATCTACCATCGCGACAGAGAACTGCCCGAGGAATCGTTGGAGGAACTGCTCGATGCCCGTGGGCCCTTCGCCGTCGAATTGAGAAGGTCCGGGAGACTCGTGAGGAACAACCTCAACACCCTATCCAGGGTCGCAGGGGAGGATGACCTGGTTTTCCTGGGCGTCCGTTCATATTTGGCTTTGAGGAGGCGTCTGGAGGGCAGGGAGGCATGGGCCGTTTTCGGTAGTCCCGAGGGCGGGGCCTTCGATGACCGGAGGGTGGGCCTGCTAGAGAAGGCTTTCGGCTGGGCGTGTGCTCTTCTCCCTCCTATCCTCAGGTTGGAGGAACTGCAAGGAAGGGTAAGGGTGTTGGAGGAAGTCCGCAGGAGCCAGGAGGAGAAGCTGAAGGCCAAGACCGATCTCATCAACATGGCTTCCCATGAGGTGAGGCATCCACTAACCCTGATCATGGGATTCACCGAGATACTCCGGGACTATTCTGATCTTTTGGATGGCAAGGAGAGGAAGGAAGTTTTGGAAAAACTTTACAAAGCTTCGGACAAGCTCCGAAGAAGCGTCATCAACATGATGGAGGTCTCCCGGCTGGAATCGGGCCGCTTAGCCTTGAACCTTGAGGAGGTGGACCTACCAGCCATCCTGGATTCCCTGAGGGAAGAATTGCTGGAAAAATATCCCGGTTCGAGGATAAAAGTGGCCGTGAAGCCAGGCGCGGAAAGGATAAGGGCGGACCGGGACAAGCTGGAGATAATATTGTTCAACCTGCTGGACAACGCAGTGAAGTACTCACCGGAGGGTTCGCCGGTGGAGGTGGGGGCCCAGAGGTCGGGCCGGGAGGTCCTCATGGAGGTAAAGGACAGGGGAAGGGGGCTCACCGAGGAGGAGATAGGCTATATCTTCCAGCCTTTCCGCCGCGGGGAGGAAGGAACTGCATCCCGGGTGGGAATGGGCCTCGGACTTTATATAGTGAGCAGGCTCGTGGAGGCCCATGGGGGGAGGATCGAGGTCAAAAGCGATCTCGGCAAGGGATCCACCTTCGTGGTCCATCTTCCCCAGCCGGAGGCCATGGAGGGTTACCTGGACACCTCGGCCCTTACTTACTGATGACGAGGGCCCGTAGCTCGATAGGAAGCGGGTGCGGAGATCATCCCGATGGCACCGGCGGGAGCCACCGGGTAGGGTCTGGACGGCCGGGAGAGGGAAGCAGTTGAGGATCGCCTTCTGCAGTGACCTCCACGTGGACATCTCCAAGAACAACTGGGAGCTGGTGCCCCACCTGGCGGAGGTCCTCAAGATGGTGGATCCCGACGTTTTCGTGCTGGCGGGCGATGTGAGCCCCGAGCTGGGGGATATCGAGTACACCCTAGACATCTTCAGCCGCGTTCCCTGTCTCAAGCTCTTTATCCCTGGCAACCAGGACATATGGGTCCTTTCCGAGGAGATGCAGGAGCAGGGGCACGATTCCTACGAGAAGTACTACTTTTTCCTCCCCGACGTGTGCCGGAGGAACGGTTTCGTTCCCCTCTGGATGGAGCCTACCCGGGTGGGGCCGGTGGGATTCGCTGGATCCATCGGTTGGTATGAAGCCCTTCCCGGGTTTGCGGACCAGGGAGAGCTCGAGGAGACGGGGGAGGCGGCGCGCTTGCGGGACAGCGCGTGGAACGACATGAGATGGGCCTGCTGGTGCGACATCGCCGCCTTGGGAAGGGAAGGCATAGGGCCGCTGAGGAGGACCAACGAGGAGGTGGCCAGGGAGTTCAATTCCCGACTCGACCAGGACATCGAGGAGTTGGAAAGGGACCCCAGCATCAGCGAGGTGGTGGTGGTTACCCACTTCCCTCCCTTTCAACCGTTGGGATTATGGTTGGCCGGAAGGGACGGTGCGGTGATATTCCCCGGTTCCCGGGAGACCGGCGCCATCCTGCTTTCCCACCCCAAGGTGGTCCTTTCCATCTCGGGCCACCTCCACGAGAGGGGCGATGTGATGGTGTCGGGCATAAGGGCAGTACGGTGTCCTGTGGGTTACCTGGGGGAGGATCACAGGAAGCCCCAGAGTATTGTGGAGGAGAAACTGGCGGTCATACAGCTCTGGAGCGAGGCCGACCTTTCCAGGGGCTTCGAACTGGCCTGAAGAACACGTCCCCACCCTTTCCAGGTGCACTGGACTGTACCCTATCGACGGTGAAAAGATCACGCCCTTTGACGCGCCGGGTGGCGACCCGTGCGCCGTGATTCCTGCCCTGGTCATTCGTAACGTACCGACTTCCCGAACTTCTTCCTCAGCTCGCCCTTGACCACTTTCATGGCGGCATTTCTTGGCAATGCTTCCATGAATTCCACGTACTTGGGCTTCTTGTAACTGGCCAAACGGTCTTTGCACCAGTCAATGACCTCCTCTTTGGTGAGCTGTTCCCCCTGTTTAGGCACCACCACCGCCATGACCGCCTCGCCCCAGACCTCGTCGTAAACGCCGATGACCGCCGCCTCCAGGATCTTGGGATGCTGATAGAGGACCTCCTCGATCTCCGCCGGGTAGATGTTCTCGCCCCCCGAGATGATCATGTCCTTCTTGCGGTCCACCACATAGATGAATCCCTCCTCGTCCATGCACACCAGGTCACCGGAGTGGAACCAGCCTCCCCGGAGCGCCTCCCTCGTGGCCTCGGGATTCTTGTAGTATTCCTTCATGACCGTGGGACCGCGGTAAACGATCTCCCCCACCTCACCTACCGGTACGTCTCTGTCGTCGTCGTCCACCACCCTCACCTCCACATTGAAGACCGGAAGGCCCACCGAGGCGGGCTTTCCCGGGGCTTGGGAGGGTTTCAGCATGGTGGTGACCGGGCTCATCTCCGTCTGGCCGAAGACGTCGAAAAGGTTCACGCTGGGGAAGGCCTGGTTTATCTGCCTCCTGGTCTCGGTAGGGAGGATGGCTGCGCCCGATATCCATATGCGCAGGGAGGAGGTGTCGTAGTCGGCGACGTTCACCGAGTTGAGGATGAAGGTGGCCATCACTGGGGGCATAAAGGTGATAGTGATGCGATCCCTATCGATTTGCTCCATCACCTTTTGGGGCTCGAAGAACCGGAGAATGTGCATGGTGCCATGTATGGTGAATGTCACCAGGCAAAGGGCTAGGGCCGCCTCGTGGAAAAGGGGTGCCACGAACTGAACCCTTTCGTGGTCCTGCCAGGCCACTTCCTTGGACATCTCCAGCAGGCAGTTCATGGCGTTCATCAGCTGGTTCTTGTGGGTTAGGACCGCTCCCTTGGGCTTTCCCGTCGTGCCCGAGGTGTACATGATGAAGGCCGGGTCATCGTCGCAAACCAGCTCTTCCCTGGGGGTATCGGGAGCTTCTTGCACCAGCTCTTCGTAGGATTGGGCAAAGTCGGGAAGTCCATCTCCCACCCCGATGAATATCAGGTGAGGAGCCCGTTCTCTTATCTCCTCCACCACTGGGATGAATTCCCCACCGAATATGAGGAACTCGGAATCACTGTTCTCCAGCTGATAAAGGATCTCCCCGGCGGTGAGGCGGAAGTTGAGGGGGACGCTCACCGCGCCAAGCTTGGCTACCGCGAAATAGCTCTCCACCAGCTGGGAGCAGTTGAACATGAGCTCGGCTACCTTGGTTTCCTTCTTTGCCCCCAACCAGGAAAGAGCATTGGCCAAACGGTTGGTCCTCAGGTCGAAATCCCGGTAGGTGTAGGTCGATCCCTCGAAGACCACCGCTTCCCGCTCGGGCATCTTCCGGGCGTTGCGGGAGATCATCTCCCCCAGGGTGAGCTGACGCATGTTCTCGATGCTGGCTTCCGAGTGACCCATAGGCACCTCCTTCGCTCTCATGGACCACGAACTCCTTTCGGGGGAGGCGAAGAATGGTTGCGATGGAGAGGTGTGCGAGAGATGGCGAAATGTCTCCCTCCCTGGCGTTAATTTTAACCATACCGGGAGGGAAGGGGAATTCCCCGTGCCGTTGCCTTGCAAAGGGATAGCCTGTGGGAAGACCGTGCCGTGGATAGGAGGTGGTTTACCAGCGCATACTGGCGCGGGGCTAGAAAGAAGGCCAGAGGTTTTTAACGACGGGCTTACCCTGCCGCATGGGAGGGTACCACGCAGAGGAAAACGAAGGGAGATCCCCCCGCGTTGCGGAACTGGTGAGTCTCGCCTTCCTCCACGTAGACGGCATCCCCAGGCCCGAGGGGGAACGATCTGCCTTCGCCCCGTACCTCTCCCAGGCCGGAAACGACGAAGACCTCGTGCTCCCAGGGGTGCGAGTGGAGGGGAGTGTAGCCGCCGGGCTCAATCTCGAAAAGACGCATGAAAAAGCGGGAGGCACCGTCCCCCTGGGTTATGAGCCATCTCAGGGTCACCCCGCGGGAATCCCCGCCCGGGTTTTCCGCCGCCACTTTGTCCCGGTGGACCACTTTCATGGGTAGATTATAGCAGGGGCTGGGAAGGGAAAGGCCGTGTGGTATCATCGGGGCGGGAACCCTTTCGAAGACATGCACCCATCCGCGACCAGCGGCTTGTTTCCAGTTTTTCGGAGGTGCTATATGGGAGACGAGGTCTACATCCGGTTGCGGGAGTACCTGGACACCTTCCCCCTGGGATTTCCCGCCACGGAGGAGGGCGTGGAGCTGGATATCCTCAAGACCCTTTTCACCCCTGGGGAGGCAGAGCTCTTCCTCGTGGTGAGCCCTCTCCCTGAGAAGGCTGAGAACATAGCCGCTCGCGCGGGTCTGGACCCGGAGGAGGCGGAAAGCATGCTCTATACCATGTCCAAGAAAGGTCTCCTCTACCGGGTCCGGAGGGGGGACTCGCTCTACTACAACGCGGCACCCTTCATGATCGGCCTATACGAGTATTCCGTGAAGCGCCTGGACGGGAGGCTGGCGGGACTTTACCGCCGCTACTACGATTTGGCTTACGCCAGGGAGATGGCGGCCAGCGGCGTGCCCGGTTTCAAGGTGCTTCCCCTGGACGAGGTCGTGACCGGCGTCGATCGGGCCCTCTATCCTTACTGCTACCTCCGCGAGCAAGTGCGGGCGGCGAGGGTCATCGCCGTGGCCGAGTGCATCTGCCGAAAAGAGGCCAAATTGCTGGGGGAGGGCTGTGATGCTCCCGCCGAGAGCTGCCTCATGTTCGGGGCGGCGGCCGAGTACTATATCGAGAACGGATTGGGCAGGAGGATCGACGCCGGTGAGGCATTGGCGATACTGGAGGAGGCAGACAGGGCCGGCCTCGTACATGCAGGGGTGAACGCCAAGCACTTGTCGAACATTTGCAATTGCTGCCCTTGCTGCTGCGCTTCCCTCAAGGGCATCACCAAGAAGGGCATGGACAAGCGGGGCTTCATGAATTCCCTTTTCGTCGCTGAGGTGGATGATGACTCGTGCACTGCTTGCGGCTCGTGCCTGGACCGTTGCCCGGTGGGCGCCGTGTCCGTGGAGCAGGTGGCCATAGTGGATGGCGGAAAGTGTCTTGGTTGCGGCCTGTGCGCCACCTCGTGCCCGGCTGGAGCGGTGAAGGTGTCCCTCAGGGAGGACCGACTGGAGCCCTTCAACCACGTGGTAGACCTGGGGTTGGCCATCCTGCGGGCAAAAGCGAAGCAAGGGAGTTAGATCACCAGGCGACAGGGATGGGAAACCAACTGGATCCCGGCGAGCACGCCGGTGAATCAGGCGTTTGGCCTTCACTGGGAGAAGTCCATGGAAAGGTCTCACTCGAGGCCCAGGGAGTGGATAATCTCCTCGAGTCTTTTTCTCTTTCCTTCCCACTGCTCCTCTCGGTAGAGGGGAAGGCAGTCCTTGAGGCGGCGCTTTTCCTGAAGGAGGAGAAGGGCAAAAGCCAGACAGCCCTGTTCGCCGCACTGCCGACAGTTAGTGCGGGGAAGCAGGCCGAAGATGTCCAGGGGCCTGATCTTTACCTTGCCTTCGGTTACCGGCTCTATCTCTTTCCGGTGCTGGTACGCGTAGTTCAGCTTGTCCACCAACCAGGCCAGGGTTTCCTCGGCGTCCTCCACGTCATCCGCCTTGGCTATGGTGACCCTTCGGGGATAAACCGTGACCAGGCGCTGGCCTTTAGTGAAAGTCAAGGCAGGCCGGTCGGCGGAATAAGTGGTTTCATCCCCCGGGCTCCCTTTTCCCATCTGGCATGCCCCTACATAGGTGGCGTTGGCCAAAATGGCGTTGAGGTAGGGGAGGAGCTCGCCCACGTCCACTGGTATCCTCGCAATCACCCTGATCTTGGTCTCGTCGGCGAAACAGGGTTCCACTTGCTCTATCTCGATCCTTTTCAAGAGCATCCTTTTACTCCTGACTCCTTCGCTTTACGCTGGTAATGGCCGGTGATCCAGGTGGTGTAACTGTCCGGCGGAGCGACCATCCTGCGCGGGCGATGGCCTTCTCTGCCTTCTCCAGAGCCTCACTAAGCGTTTTGTCCCCTAACTCCAGCAGGACCATATTACCCCCGCAAAGGATTCCCTTTTCCCAAAGGGGTTCCGGTACCGGCAGGAAGGTGCCCGAGAGGGCCAAGCGAAGGACGGCGAGGACTCGGAGGAAGGTCTTCTCGTCCTCCTCATTTCCCAAGCTCCTCGATTCAAGGGGGAGAAGGTTTCCGCTTCCCAACGGGCCTGGCCGGTTGTCCCGTAGAAAGAGGATCTCGTCCGCCAGTTCGTCAAGGCTCATCAGGAACAGCTCTTTCCTTCTCAGCAGCACTTGCCGTACCCCATACTCCCTCACGAGCCCGGCTGCGTTCTCCGGAAGACGGCGCGAATAAACTACCGTCACGAGGTCCGGTCCTAATGCCTCCGCATGCTCTTCCGGTCCCCATGGAAACCTCCCCGGTTCTCCAAGCATTAGGACGAGGTAGACCAGGCCTAGGGCTTTCATCTCGCTGGCAAGACGTGAAAGAGAGGCCGGGTCGGTGACACGGCCGAGGGCGTGATGGGAGCGATCCCGGGCGGCGGAGCCTGGGCAGGAGGAGACTTCCAGGAGGACGGCTGGCACGGCTTCCCGCCCGGTCAGGCTTCCGGCCAGGGCCTCTGCCGACCGGCAGAGGTGTTCCACCGCCATGCCCGGTTCCAGAAGCAAAACAAGGTCCCCGCGTTCCAGGTTCCTTTTCCCCGATAGGGCTTCCCTCACCCCGGAGGGCAGGGCGTCCAGGAGGGAGTGATAGGCGGCCCACGGGGGAGGGGAAGGTCGGGTGACCGTGGCAGGCTCCTCCAGGCTAAGCACCGTCTTGACCAGCACGCCCCCTTTTTTAAGAAGGCCTACCGCCTCCTCCGCTATGTTGGCAGGTAAAGCTATGGCAGTGGTGCAGAGCTCTCCGGCCAGCTGGGGAGCGGGGACCAGCCTTGGGTTGAATCCCTTTTCCTTGAGGACTGCCTCGGCGCGGAGCATATGGTGGGTAGAGGGGAAAACGAACACAGCCTCGTTTTTGCCTATCACATTCCTATCCCTCCCGCCCGGGTTCCATCTCCTTCAGGTATTGACTAAGTTCTTCTATGTCGGGCACCCTCCCGTAGGCCACCAGTTTGCCGTCCACGGCCACCGCCGGGAGCACGTAGCGCAGGGAGAAGGCCACTCGATGGGCGAAGTCCTCCTCGCCTATCTCCGCGAGGTAGGAGGCCAGGCGGCGGAGCCCCTCAGCATAACCACGCTCATCGGCCATGGCATAACGGATAATCACCGTGTAGGGGAAGCTATTCTCCACCGCGGACATCAGCTTTTCGAGCTTGGACCGCTTCTCCGCATCCCGCGGGGATACCGGCCCGGAACAGGTGCATGCTGGAGCGGGTATGAAGAACTCGATCTTATGATCCATATCCGCCGTGTCCACAACTACCTACCGCAAATCATCTCCCGGCGATGATCCGCCAACCCGCGGGAACGTCATGCAAGGAAGGGGCGCTCTCGTTTTGTCCCATTTCCCCGGCATTTTCTTCGACGCAGGTAAGCGCGTCTATCACCACCGCCTTCCAGCCTTCGCCTGTGCTTGCTCAAGCCATGAACATTGGCCTTCATTCACGCTTAGCTATACTATACACCCGCATCACAAGACCGCCTTCACCAGCAACACGGAGTGATATATCCCTACCCCGAGAAAGACCAAACCGGCTCCCTTGCGGATATATCTCTCCCATCTCTGCAACCTGTCCACGCGACCTGCCCATGCCTTCGCCCCGAAGGCGATGGCGAGCGCGACCGCCAACACCGGAAGGCCCGTGCCCACCGCGTAAAGGGCGGGCATGTAGAGGCCGCCCACCGCGGTGCCCAGGGCGAGGGGGATGAGCATGCCGAAGAACAGTATCGCGCTGTAGGGGCAGAAGGAGAGGGCGAAGAGTGCCCCCAGCAGGAAGGCGCCCAGGGCTCCCTTGCCGGTTACGCGCTCCCCGAGCCGCGATATGCGACCTCCTTTGAGGAAAGACAAGTTCACCAAATCCAGCATGA
>JAPWVA010000215.1 GCA_028275245.1 Actinomycetota bacterium | reverse complement strand
CCCCGCCGAGGAACCGGTCCCGCCCCTTCCCAGGTACGAGCACTTCGAGTGAATGCCTCACCCCAGGTCCGCCGTGTCCCCCGTCCCAAGGGGATCATGCTTCTCGAGGCCTTGCCGCTGGACCCGCGGACGCCGTTCCCCCGGTCCCGAGGGAGCCCGGCCCCGAGGGAGGATACTTCGCGAGGCCCAACGCTATTCCCCACCGCCCTTCCGGCATCCTTTCCTCTTCTGGTGATATTGCCCTCGCACCCTGGTGGCTTACCGGCACGAGATCCGTGGGGACTCATCTATACCGGAACGTCCGTGAAATCGGGGTACAGCGAGTTCTCCGAGCCTTCTGCCCGGCCCTATCGTTGCACGGGTATGACCGGGTAGGGCGGCATGGAGCGCTTGTAGGCCGACCTCTCCACCATGGTCCGAATCCTCTCCACCAGCTCCTGGGGGAAACCCTCCCCGACGACTTGCTCCACCCCCATCTGGAGATCCACCAAGCGGTAGAGGATGGCGTCCGCATCCCGGTAGGTTACCCCCATCTCGCCCTCGTCCGTCTGCCCCTCCCAAAGGTCGGCGGTGGGGGGCTTGTCGATGATCCTCGCCGGCACCCCCAGGTGCCGGGCCAACTGGCGCACCTGGGTCTTATAAAGGCCTCCCAGGGGGGTGAAGGCGCATGCCATGTCACCCCAAAGAGTGGTGTAGCCCAGCAGGGCCTCGGTGCGGTTCCCCGTCCCCATCACCAACGCCTCCAGGACCTCCGACTGGTCGTAGAGGACCGCCATGCGCATGCGGGCCATGAAGTTGCCCCTCCTGCGCCGGTCTGCGCCGGGAAAGCGGGAAAAATAAGCGTCCACCATGGGCGTGATCTCCACCGTCCTCGGCTCCAATCCCAACTCCCGGCACACCAGCCGAGCATCCTCCAGGCTCTCCGGGCTGCTGGTCCGGTAAGGTAGGATGAAGGGGACCAGGTGATCCCTTCCCAAGGCCTTCACGCCGAGGTAAGCGGAGGTAGATGAGTCGAGCCCCCCGGAAACCCCGATCACCAATCGGTTTCTTCCTGATTTTACCATCTGTTCCCGGATGAAAGAGCAGATGCGATCGGTCACCTCTTCCCAGTCCAGGACCGGAATCAGTTCCTCCATCGCCTTCACCCACCTTTCGCCTTCACCTGACTTTCCTTGTCATCGGCCGGGTTCCGGGCTCCGCTGCCGGGCTCATTATCCCAACGAGATCATACCACCGCCATGGATAGAGCATTCCCGTGGAGAGGATGAGCGGCCTCCCCTCCCACCATCCGTTACCGAGGCGGTAGGCGGTGGGGGAAGCCAGCGGGCCAAGTCGGGGGCCCTTCACTCCCCGGGCGTGAGGGTATCCACGTCCCCCAAGGGCCTAGCCTTGCCCAGGGGATCGAAGCTCGGCTTGATCACGAAGACCACCCACCCGTTGCCGAAGCGGTAGGCGGTGTAGCGGGGGTCCTTGTAAAGTTTAGCCATCTCCCACACCAGCTCCCTCTCCGTGAAGGGGAAGCAATCCAGGAACTTGTTGAGGATGACGTACTCGGCGCCGTAAGTATCCCCGTCGTACTGGTATATCTGCTCCCTCTGCGCCAGGTGGGGCACCACCGGGTCCTGGGCACACACCGAGGCGTCCGGAGGGATGAGGGAGACTATCCGGTGACCGGTCCTCTCCAGTGGGCTCAGGCGGTAGAAGTCGGGGTCGAAAAGGGTCTTGGTGGAGCGGGATAAGGTGAAGGGGAACTGCAAGACCACCAGCAGGACGCACACCGAGAGGGCCAGCCGCCGGAAATCAACCCTTTTCCCCTTCCTCTCCAACAAGCGATGCAGCCTGGGCAGCGCCTCCAGGACCGAGAAGACGAGGATGGGCGCGAAGACCGCGTGGTAATGGCGGAGCAGCTCCCAGTGGGGGAAGAAGTTGGACAGCAGGTGCTGGTATAGCTCGGGGATCGCCACCAGGGCGAAGGGTCCCAGGAAGACCAGCCCGGCGAAAGGCAACAATAGAAACAGGAGGAGCTTGGTCTTGTGGTAAGGAAGGAAGGTCTCACGGACCAGGACCCAGGGGTGGGTGAGCAGATACTTCCCTACCTCCACCCAGTTCTTGCCCAGGTGGGAGTAATACATGAAGTAGAAGTAATCCTGCCCTCCCGAGAGGGCGGGCATGATCACCCGGGTCACGGCGTAGAACCAGCCCAGGGAGACCAGGCAGGTGACCAGGCCCTCGAAAGGACGCCGCCGGAAAAAAAGCACGTACAACCCGAGGAAGAGTACCAGCGGCGCCATGGTCTCCTTCACCATCAGCAGGAAGGGGAGGGTGAGCAGGTAACCGTTCCATCTCTCCCTCTGGATGAAAAAATAGGCCAGGGCCACCAGTGGGCCGGCGAAGGCCATCTCATGGAAGTCAAAGAAGATCAGCTCCATGGTGCCCCAGAAGAACAGGTAGACGAAGGCGAGACAGAGAGCGCAGATGCGGCTTTCCAGCTCCCTAAGGGCCACGTAGTACACGGGAAGGCACCCCAGGGCCACCACCACCGCCTGAATGACCAAGAGCATACGGGGATCCCTCCAGAGCATGTAAAGGGGCACTATGAAGAAGTAGATGAGGTGAAAGTGGTCGCCCAGCAGGGAAGGGACCATCCTCACCGTGTTGAAGCCCAACTCGAAGCGGGAGAGCTGCCAGAAGTGCTGGGTGAAGATGCCTAGGTCCCACCCGTGAGATTGGAAGTTCCGGTGCTTGAGCAGGCTGATGGCGGCATAGAGGGCGGTGAAGGCGAGGCAGAGGAGGAATATCGCGTACCGCCTGAGCCATGCGAACAGGCGGGGATGCTCCTCCCTGAAGACCACGTAGCGCAGGTAAAGGCCGGCCAGCAAAAATCCTTCCTCCCGTCCCTCCAGGCCCCCGGATACCCGATTCCCCGTTCCCGGAGTGGATGTGGTGGACGGGACCGGGTTCCCACCCGGCCCCCGGATGATCCCCAGGGCGGGTGACACAGGGGAACGGAACCCGCATCCCGGACGGTGATATAATCTATTACTAACAACGGGGGACACGCAAGCCAAGGGGGGTCCGAAAGGTCAGAGGGTAGCTATCTTCGCTCCACGGGAATTCCCTCGCCCTGGACGTTCTCCCATGCTAAGCATTCCGTACCCGGGCCCCATTGGGGCTTGCCACCCCCATGAGGAGAGGTGAGAGTGGACGCGAAGCGGTACCGGCCCGCCGGAGGCGGTGCCGGGATGGAGGCGGAATTACTGGCAAGGATACTCAGTCTCCCGGAAGATCCTGGGAAGGCCCTTTCCGAAGTC
>JAPWVA010000214.1 GCA_028275245.1 Actinomycetota bacterium | reverse complement strand
GGGAGGCGGCGGCGCAATGAGCCGGGATCCCCGGGATGATCTCCACGTCCAAACCCCCGATATCGACTTGTCCGGAGAGCAGCAGATCGCCCAGAACTGCCGCCATGCCGTAGATGCCGGGATCTCCACCCGAGACCAGGCAAACCTTCTTGCCTCGGCGAGCCAGGGAGATGGCCTCCAGCAATCGAGGAGCCTCCTGCCCCATGCCGTAGGGGCGGGATTCCGCCGATCCCAGGAGGCCGGAAACGCGCTGGAGGTAACCGGAATATCCTATCACCACGTCGGAACGGAAGAGCGCCCTGCGGGCTCGGGGAGGTAACAGGTCCGGGTCGCCCGGCCCTAACCCCACCAGGGAGAGCTTCCCCCTCTCGGTCCCCGGTGACCAGGGCCTTTCCGCCACGGCCACGGTTACTCCCTCAAACCTGGACTTGCGGACCAAGAGCCTGCCTCCTCTCGCGGCGGCCAGGGCTGCTTGCTCGCATACCCCGGGGACCTTTGCCCACTTCCTGGCATGCTCGCTGGGCGGCGAGGGAACGGTGATCCCTTCCAGCTCCTGGGCGCTCAGGAGGACCAATTCCGCCTCCAGCCTCTCCGAGAGTTCCCTGATCCCTCGCTCCTTCCCCTTGGTGTCGATGGTGGCCAGCGCACCGACCCCGTTCATGGAAAGCCCCGCCATCGCCAGGGCCCTTTCCAGGCATTCCCATAGTTTGTTGGGGCCGATGCCCCTGTGGAAACCCAGGCCGGCAACCAACCTCCTGGGCCTTATGAGTAGGACTTTTCCGGAAAGTACAACTTCTGGGAGCAGGCGATCGGTGATGGCCACCTTCCAGGTCTCCCGGGGAAGCTGGGCCAGGTCTTCCAGGGGCAGGAAACGGAAACCCCGGAAGTTCACGCCCAATACTTCCTCGAGCTCCGCAGCGGCGTCGGAGCACACCGCCACCTCCTCGCCTTCCATGACGGCGGTGGTCAGTGAGGCGAGCAGTCGGGGGTTCTCGATCCTCCAGCCCCGCTCCCGGCACAGCTCGTCCAGGGCCGGGACCCCATGGAGGTCAGAGGCGGTGGTGATCACGGGGTTGGCCCCCAGGACCTCCGCTACCTGGATCGCCAACCGGTTGGCGCCCCCGGCATGTCCGGAAAGTAGGCTAATGACATTCCAACCCCTCTCGTCCACCACCACCACAGCCGGGTCATCCGCTTTTCCCCGAAGAAGGGGTGCGATCATCCTGACCACCGCTCCCAGGGCGCATAAGAAAACCAGCTTCCCGTAGCTCGAAAAGAGGTTCAAGACAAGGGAAGAGAGGGGAGGTTGGTAATATATGGCATTATTTTCCTTCTCGTCCTGCAGGCGGGCAGGCAGGAAGATATCGGCTTCCTCCAGCTGCGTTGCCACCACCCTGGCCAGCCTCGCCCCATGGCTGGTGACGGCTATTATCGCCGTTTTTCGGGCTTGACTGTCCCCTTTGATACCTCCCATTTCCCATCTCCCGTACGGCAAATATCTACGGCGAAAGCCTCGCGCAACGACGCCTCACCATCTTGGTCCGGGCCCTTGGGAGTAGAGGACGGACCTGCGATGCCTTCTTTTCTCGTCCGATAGGATGTCTCCCACCAATATCAGTGTTTGCCTTCGCATCCCTGCGTCCTCGAGGGCCGAGGGAAGATTCGAAAGTCGGGTGAGGAGCGTTCTTTGGTCACGCCAGGAGGCTCGGTGTACGGCCGCGGCGGGAAAGGCCGGGTCGAACCCGCTGGCCAGGAACTCTTCCAGCAATCCATCGGCCAGTCCGGCGCTCAGGAATATCGCGTTGGTGGCCTGGGGATGGAGGACGTCGCGCAGCCGGAAGCCTCGGGGTAAGGGGGTTTTACCCTCCATCCTCGCCAATACCACGGCCTGGGAGAGGCCCGGGCAGGTGAGCTCTACCCCCAGGACCGCCGCCGCGGCGGAGAGGGAGCTCACCCCTGGGACGATCTCCCAGGGGATGCCAAGACTGTCAAGCATCTCTGCCTGCTCGTTCACCGCGCTGTAGAGGGCAGGGTCCCCGCTCACCAGCCTGACCACAAGCTTTCCCGCCCTCCATGCCTCCGCCATCAGGGACACGATCTCCTCGAGGCCCTTTTCACTGCTGCCCACCAGCTCCGCCCCTTCCCTGGTCCATTTCAAAAGATCCGGGTTGACCAGCGAATCCGCGTATATCACCAGGTCGGCGCTTTCCAGTAGCCTTTTACCTTTGACTGTTATGAGCTCCGGGTCGCCCGGACCGGCGCCCAAGAAGTAAACCTTCATCGTCGCTCTCCTCCTAAGGTCCCTCGATCTTGCAGGTTCTTCCTCACGATGGCCAGGGTGAAGTAACCCCATTCCCCACTTACCCGGCCGTCTTCCACGAGGTGCACCCTCTCGTGAGGGGTGCCGCAATCCTCCACCAACCAGGCCTTCAACTCTCCCGCGCGGGAGCGTAGGAGGGCCTCCAGCTCCCCCAGACAGGTCCGGGCCTTGAGGAGCACCAGCGTGTCGTTCTCCAGGAGATGGTTTTCCAGCTGCTGGATGTTGAGGGGACCGGCGAGGACACAAAGGCTCTCCCTCCCCGAGGCCAGGGGAAGCCCTAGCCTCGCTGCCGCGGCCACGAAGGACGGGATGCCGCTTACCACCTCCACTTTGATGTCCTCACGCAGCTTTTGTATCTCTTCGCGTAGCCTGATGAAACTCCCGTAGAGCAGCGGATCCCCCTCCACCGCCATCCCGCAGGGACTCTCAGGCGAAAGGAAGGAGATGATCTTCCTTGCCATGCTGCGCCACAGGCCTGGTCCAACCTTTCCCATGGGTATTGGGAACAGCAGGACCTTCCGGGGCAAGGAAGCGTCCAGGGATTCCAGTATGCGGAAAGCCCTGCTCCCGCCGGGCCCTCCCCCGTCCGGCACGAAGATCTTGCGGCATTCCCTCAGCACCGTCAGTGCCTTGAGGGTTACCAGGCCGGGGTCCCCCGGTCCCAGGCCTATGCCGTAGAACAGAGGATATCGCTCGCCCCTTCCTAGCGCCTCGTTCTCCATGTCTCACCCCTTGGTCGTCGAGACCACGAATACCGGGTTGAGGGCGGATAGGAGTTCCCCGCCCCTTGTACCGAACAACCTAGCGCCCTGGAAAAGGAAGAGCTCTGGGAGCATACCATTTCTTTCCAGGTACTTCTTTGCTTCCAAGGCACGCTCCGGGCTGGCGAAGTTGGCCACCAAGCGTCCGCCTGACTTCAGGCGACGGCAACACAGGTCCAGAATCTCCCCGAGCCTACCGCCGCTTCCTCCCAGGAAGACGGCATCGGGAGGCGGC